>DATHSP010000121.1:0-2170 GCA_035464075.1 Thermoleophilia bacterium
ATCACCGGCCGCGACGGCGTCATCGTGTACGTGAACCCGGCCTTCCAGCGTATCACCGCCTTCAGCTCGGCCGAGGCGGTCGGCGCCACGCCGCGGCTGCTCCGGTCGGAGGAGCAGGAGCAGGAGTTCTACGTCGACCTCTGGGCCACGATCCTGCGCGGGGAGCCGTTCCGGGGGACCCTCGTCAACCGCCGGCGCGACGGGCGCCTCTTCCCAGCCGAGCAGACGATCACCCCGATGCGCGACCCGCACACCGGCGAGATCAGCCACTTCGTCTCCGTGCTGCGGGACCTGACCGAGCGCACCCGCTTCCGCGAGCAGGAGACCGAGCTGCGGCTCGCGGCGGCCGTCCAGCGGCGTCTCTATCCGGATCCGCTGCCCCAGGTCGCGGGATTCGACATCGCCGGGTCGATGGTGCCGGCGCTGACCACCTGCGGCGACTACTTCGACCTCGTCGATCTTCCCGACGGGCGGCTGGCGATCGTCGTCGCCGACGCCTGCGGCCACGGCGTCGGTCCCGCTCTCATCATGGCCGAGACGCGCGCCCTGCTGCGCTCCGCGCTCAGGAAGCGGTGCGAAGTCGAGGGGGTGGTCCGCGAGATCAACCGGCAGCTCTTCGCCGACCTCGAGTCCCATCTCTACGTGACCATGGTGCTGGGCCTGCTCGATCCCGCCACGGGCGCGCTCACCTGGGCGAACATGGGACACCCGGAGGGCTTCGTGCTGGACCGGGCGGGCGCGGAGGCATCGACGCTCGCCAGCACCTGCCTGCCCCTGGGCCTCTTCCAGCACCTCGGCGACGACCCGGGACGGACCACGCTCCTCTCCCACGGCGATCTCCTCGTCCTCGTCACCGACGGCGTCCAGGAGGCACGCTCCGCCGGCGAACGGGAGCTCGGATCGACAGCCGTGCGCGACGTCGTCCGGCGATGCCGCCAGGGCACTGCCGGGGAGATCGCTGCGGCCGTGATCGCGGCGGCCCGCGACCATGCCGGCGGACGGCCCCAGGAGGACGACATGACCGTGGTCGTGATCAAGCGAGACGCCCGGGAGGCGTGAGGCGGCTGCGCGCGCCGGATCAGCCCCGGAGCCGCGGCAGCGACACCTCCCGGCTGGTGCGCAGCGCGAAGCGCAGCGGCCAGAGCGCCGCCTCGCCGGCGTAGGCGATCCCCACGCGGGGACCCACGGCGATCTCCCCGTCACCGACCGGCTCGCCGGCGAGCAGCGCGAGCGGCCCCTCCGGAGCGAAGCGGACGCCGTCGAGGACGCGGTCGACCGCGAGCGCCCGGCAGAGGCGCGCCGGCCCTCCCGCGAGCGCCCGGCGGCCAGCCGGCGCCGCGAGCCCGCGGTGCCGGAGCATCGTCTCCGTACCCGCGAGCGGCTCGCCGGCCCGCAGCAGGACGGCACCGCCCTCGCCGTCTTCGTTCGCCACCGCGTTGAGGCAGTGGTGCATCCCGTAGACGAAGTAGACGTAGGCGTGCCCGGCAGGCAGGTAGAGCGCCGCGTTGCGCGCCGTCCGGCGCCCGGCCCAGGCGTGGCTCGCCCGGTCCGGCGCGCCGAGGTACGCCTCGGTCTCTACCAGCCGCAGCACGAGCCGCTCGCCGTCCGCGAGGCGCCGCACCAGGAGCGCGCCCAGCAGCTCGCGCGCCACCACGCCGGTGGGCCGGGCGAAGAACTCAGGAGGCAAGGGAGACCCGGGGCCGGCGCGATCCATGGCCGGTCAGGATAGCGCGGGGGCGAGCTATGCTTCCTCCATGGCGACCATCCTCCTCACCGGCGGTGCGGGTTTCATCGGCTCGCACCTGGCCGAGGCGTTCCTCGCGGCGGGGCACCGGCTCCTGGTGCTCGACAGCCTGGTCACGGGCCGGCGCGAGAACATCCCACCGGGTTCGGAGTTCCTCCACCGCGACCTGCGCGACGAGGGGCTCGAGGAGGTGCTGTCCGAAGCGGGCGTGGATCTCGTGAGCCACCACGCCGCGCAGGCGAACGTGCGCGTCTCGGTCGACGACCCGATCGCCGACGCGGGGGCCAACGTCCTGGGTTCGCTGCGCCTGATCATGGCCTGCCGCCGCGCCGGGGTGCGCAAGCTCCTCTTCGCGTCGAGCGGCGGCACCGTCTACGGGGAGCAGGAGAGCTTCCCCTGCGACGAGAGCCATCCCACCCGGCCGAC
>DATHSP010000122.1:0-1978 GCA_035464075.1 Thermoleophilia bacterium
CGAGCGCCTGTTCCTGACGGCGGGGGCGTCGCTCGCGCTGCATCTGATCTGCACCCTCTTCACGCGGCCCGGCGACCGGGTGCTGGTGGCCGAGCCGACCTACCACCTGGCCCTGGCGCAGTTCCGCGACCACGGCCTGCGCGTCGAGGGCGTCGCCAGCGACGCCGACGGACTCGTGCCCGAGGCGCTCGAGGCGGCGCTACGGGCGGGGCCTGCGGCGCTGCTGTACCTGGTGCCGGTCTTCGCGAACCCCACGGGCACGACGCTGCCGCCCGAGCGGCAGGCGGCGGTCGTGGCGCTCGCCGCTCACCACGGCGTGCGCGTCGTGGCGGACGAGGTCTACCGGCTGACGGGCTTCGGACCGCCGGCCGGCGCCGACGCGGCCCCCGACCCGCCCCCGCGCAGCCTGGCCGCCCTGGAGGGCGAACGCGTGCTCGCCCTGAACTCCGTCTCCAAGGTCCTGTCGCCGGGCCTGCGCCTCGGCTGGATCGAGGGCCCGCCCGCCGATCTGCAGCGGATCGCCACGAGCGGCGTGTTGCGCAGCGGCGGCGGCATGAACCCCTTCCCCGCGGCCGTGGTGCGGGCGGCCATCGACGGCGGCGGGCTCGCCGAGCACGTCGCGCGCGTGCGCGCGCTGCTGCGCGAGCGTCACGAGGCCCTGGCCACCGCGCTTGCGGCCGAGCTCCCCCAGGCCGTGTTCTCGCCGGCGACCGGCGGCTACTTCCTGTGGGTCCGCGCGCCGGGGATCGACGTCGACGCGCCCGAGACCCTGGCCGCCCTCGCCCGCCACGGCGTCCGGGTGGCGCCCGGCACGCCGTTCTCGCCATCCCGCGTCGAAGGCGCGGGACACGCCGGCAGCGAAGGCGTGGGCCGCAGATGCGAGTTCATGCGCCTGTGCTTCGCGCACGCCGGTCCCGAGACCCTGCGAGAGGGCGTCGCGCGGCTCGCAGCGGCCCTCGAAGACGCCGGCGCCTGAGGCCCGGCCGCGGCGAAGACGGCGACCTCGCCCCGGCATCGGGAATCTCGGCACGAGCTCTCGCTCGCGTGTATGATTTACCCTCGTTGGCTCCGGCGAGACGCCGGTCGCATGCCGTTAGGAGAACCCCATGAAGCTCGCCTCCGCCCGTCCCCTGCTGCTCATCGTCGCGGCCGCGGCGCTCGCCCTGGCCGCCGGCACCGCTGCCGCACAGACCCTGAAGATCGCCGTGTACGGTGGATACTTCCAGGACAGCTTCGACGCCCACATCTTCCCGCGCTTCACCGAGGAGACGGGGATCGCCGTCGAGTCGATCGCCGCGCCCACCGGGGCGGCCTGGCTGGTGCAGCTGGAGACCGCGGGCCGCGCCGGTCAGGCGCCGGCCGACGTCTCGATGATGTCCCAGACCTCCCTGCTGCGCGGCATGACCAGCGACCTGTGGGTGGCGCTGGACGAGTCGCGCCTCCCCAACCTGCAGTACGTGCGCCCGGCGCTCGTCAACCGCGACGCCGACGGCGATCTCGTGGGCGTGGGCGCCGTGTCGTGGTACGTCACGCTCGTCACCAACACCGACGTCTACCCCGAGGCGCCGACGAGCTGGGCGGAGATGTGGGGCGACCACCGCAACTCGCTCGGCCTGCTGGCGCTGCCCGAGAACGCGTTCCTGCTGGAGATCACCGCGGCCACCTTCTTCGGCGGCACGGACATCCTCGACACCGAGGAGGGCATCCTGCAGGTGGTCGACAAGCTCGCCGAGCTGCAGCCCAACGTGCAGCTGTGGTACCGCGACGAGGGCCAGTTCCAGCAGGCGCTCCAGTCCGGCGAGATCCCGATGGGGCAGTACTACCACGACGTCACCGGCATCGCCGCCGCCGAGGGCTTCCCGGTCCTCTCGACCTTCCCCGCGGAGGGCGGCGTGCTCGACTCGGGCTCCTGGGCCGTGACGCGCGCGTCGTCGATGATCGACGAGGCGCACGTGTTCATCGACTGGTTCTCCCAGCC
>DATHSP010000123.1:0-9509 GCA_035464075.1 Thermoleophilia bacterium
GAGCCGCCGCCCCCGCCGCCACTCGGCTGGGAGTCGCCCGAGCGCGACGTTCACGCCCGCGCCCTGCTACTTCAGCAGCTCGCGCACCAGCTCCTCGGCGAAGAGCGCCTGGAAGGCGACGTCCTTCACATGGATGCGCTCGTCGACGTTGTGGTAGCGGTCGAAGACGGTCGGCCCGTCTTCGACGAGGTACGGGCCGAAGCCGTAGGCCACGATGTCCGGGAACGCCACGCGGAACCAGTTCGAGTCGGTGAACCCGACGCAGTGCGTCGCCGCCACGCAGCCCTGGGGCACGTGCCTGCCAAGCACCGTCGATATCGCGTCCGCGAACGGGCCGTCCGTCGCCGAGGCGTTGCCGCGCACGACGCTGAACCACTCGAGGCTCCAGTCACCCTCGACCCCCGCCAGCGCGGCGTCGATCTCGGCGCGCACGTCGTCCTCGGTCTGCCCCGCCGGCATGCGGCAGTCGACGAAGAGCTCGACCGTCTGGGGGAAGACGTTCACCGCCTTGCTGCTCGAGTGCACGATGGTCGGGGAGAACGTCACCCCGTAGAGCGGCTCGAGCAGGCGTCCGAGGAACCCGTCGCCGGCGTGCAGCTCCTCCAGCGCCGCGCGTGCCGTCGTCACGTCGAGCAGGCGGCGGCGCATCTCCACGTCGTCGACGAGCAGCTGGACGTACTCCGGTGAGACGGTGGCGAGAGAGACGCTCGGCCGGTAGTCGTGCAGGGCGCGGATCAGACCGGCGGCATCCACGACGGCGTTGCCGTGACGCAGCGGCACCGAGGCGTGGCCGCCCTCGCCCTTCACGGTCAGCTTGAACTGCGCCGTGCCCTTCTCGCCGGTTTGGAGCTCGTACAGGCGGCGGCCGTCCGGCAAGTTCAGGAACTCGCCGCCGCCCTCGTTCAGCAGGTAGTCGCAGCCGACGAGGTCCGGCCGGTGCTCGGTGAGCCAGCGGGCCCCGGCCACGGCGCCTTCCTCTTCGTCGGCCGTCGCCGCGTAGACGACCGTGCCGGCGAAGTCCCGGCCGCTCGCGGCGAGGCGGCGCACGGCGACGGCGTGCGCCGCGACGAGGTTCTTGATGTCGGCCGAGCCGCGGCCCCAGACCCAGTCGTCGCGGACCTCCCCGGAGAACGGCGGCACCGCCCAGTTCTCGGGCTCGGCCGGTACGACGTCGGTGTGGGCGAGCAGCGTGATCGTCGGGCCCGGGCGGGAGCCCTCGAGGCGCAGCACGAAGCTGCGCCGGTGCTCCGGCTCGCCGACGATCTCGCCCTCGAGCCCATGCCGGGCGAACCAGCCGGCGAGGAACTCGGCCGCCTTGGTCTCGTTGCCGGGCGGGTTCGTGGTGTCGATGCGCAGCAGCTGCCCGAGCAGCTCCACCACTTCGTCCTGACGCTCCGCCAGCGCGCGCTCGTCCACGCTCACTCCCTGCACCGGTGCCTCCTCGCGTCGTCCGGCTCGCCCCTCGGCCACGGGCAGGCCACGTTTGGCTTACGACCATCATATGCGAGGCTCGCGGACGGCCGCGCCGGCGCTACGCTCACACGCGTGACCGTCTCGGCGGGGTTGCGGTACACTGTCCCCCCGCGCGGAGAAGTGGCCGAGTGGCTGAAGGCAACCGCCTGCGAAGCGGTTAAGGGGCGACAAGCTCCTTCCCGGGTTCGAATCCCGGCTTCTCCGCCAGCCCTCCACCGTCGCGTACGACGACCACGCACACGCTCGCCGCGACTCGCACCCGACCGCATCGGGATCGCGCCGCACGCCCCTGTCCCACGCTTTTCGCGGGCGTCGCGGGTCGGGTATACTGCTCTCCCCAGTGCGCCTGTAGCTCAGTTGGATCAGAGCGTCGGTCTACGGAACCGAAGGCCGCAGGTTCGAGTCCTGCCAGGCGCACCACTCCCCCCCTCGCACGGCGCACGACCGCGCTCCCTTTGGCCAGCGAAGCCCGACCAGCCGCCGTCTTGGGACCGCCGGCTGCTCGCCGACTTCCACTTGCGTCGCGAGCGGCGTGATCGCACATCGAGGATCGCGCCGGCGCCGAGGGCCAACGGCGTCACGGCGACCCGAGATCGCACGCGAACGCCCTCACAGCCGGGGCCGGCTCCCCGGGCGCGGGCAGGGAGGTATAGCCTTGGGTCGTCACCGGGCCGCCGGGGCTCGGAGCTCTTCACAAGCGACGACCGCAGATCGACCGACCGGGCGCGACAGGCCGTCGCGACCAGGCACGGCAGAGGCACGGGGAGGAGTGAGCGAGGATGGCGGATCGACCGGGCGAGGCAGCAGGGGCTCTCTTCGACACGGCGCGCGCAGCCGTCTACTGGCAGGGCGGCGACCCACGCTGGCAGCCGGCCGGCGGCGTGCCCCTGACGACCACCGAGCGCGCGGACGTGTGCATCGTCGGCGGCGGGTTCACCGGCCTCTGGACGGCGCTCTGGATCAAGCGTCTCGCGCCCGAGACCGAGGTCGTGATCGTCGAGCGCGAGTACTGCGGAGCCGGCGCCAGCGGGCGCAACGGCGGCTGGGTCAACGGCTGGGACGACGCGCTGCCCAAGCTCGTCGCCCACTTCGGCCGGGACGCCGCGCTGTGGCTCCTCGATGCCTCCCAGCGCGGCCTCGACGACATCCGTGACACGGTGCGCGACGAGGCCATCGACTGCGACCTCGCGTTCGAGGGCGGCCTCGTCGTGGCGCTCTCCCCGGCCCAGGTCGACGGCGTGCTCGAGCCCTCTGTGCTGGCGCGCGAGCTGGGTCGCGACGGCCTCTTCCGCGTCCTCGGCAAGGACGAGGCCGTCGAGCTGTCGGGCGCGCCCGCGGCGGAGGCCGGCGTCGTGATCGCGCAGGCCGGCCGCGTCCAGCCCGCGCTCCTGGTGCAGGGACTGCGCCGGCTGGCGGTCGCGGCCGGCGTCCGCGTCTACGAGGCCACGCCGATGGTCGGACTCGAGCGCACGCTGCCCGCCGTCGTCACGACCCCCTCTGGGAGCGTGACCGCGGACCAGGTGGTCCTCGCCGCCGGCGTCCGGCTCTCGGCCCTCGCCGAGCTGCGGCGCACCGTCTTCATCATCCCCTCTCACGTGGTCGCCACGGCGAGCTCGCCCGACGCCTTGGACCGCCTCGGCTGGGCGGCCGGCCGGCCGTTCGCCGACGGACGCATCGCGGTGCACTACGCCCAGCGCACGGCCGACGACCGCGTCGTCTTCGGCCGCGGCGGCGGGCGCCTCGGGTACGGCGGCCGCGTCATCGCGGCCCACTACCACGACGACCGGGAGATCGCCGAGATCGTTGCCGACATGCACGCCATGCTGCCGGCGACGCGCGAGCTGGCGGTGGAGTGGCGCTGGGGCGGGCCCATGGAGCGCACCCAGCACGGCATCCCTTGGGTCGGCACCCTGGGCACGTACCGCAACATCCACTACGGCATGGGCTACGCGGGCAACGGCGTCACGTCGTCCAACCTGATCGGCCGGACGCTGGCGTCGCTCTCCCTGGAGTTCGACGACGACTACGCGCGGTCGCCGCTCGTCTCCGAGCCGCCGAGCTACCTGCCGCCGGAGCCCATCCGCTCAGCCGGCGCCCGTGTCGTGCGTAACGCCATCGAGCGCTGCGAGGTGCTGGAGGACCAGGGTCGCAGACCCGACCCGGTGTCCCGGGCGCTGCGCCGCGGCCTCAGCATCTCCACGCCGAAGGGCATCGCGCTCTGGCGCCGGGACAGGATGGACTGATCCGCGGCAGCGTCGGCGTCGGCAGGGCGGGCGGGTCAACGCGACGAGCGTCTCGACAGTCCGCACCTCCTGTGCGAGCGTTGTACGTGTCACCTGGTCGCTCGCGAGCTCAGGCGCAGACTGACCGGCGTCTCGGCGGGCCGGCCGCAAGCGACTGAGAGGGGTCAGTCATGGGCACAGGAGGAGATCGAGCGCCGGCCGGCGGCGGAGAGGGACTGAGGATCGAGGTGCTCTCGGCCGCCGACCTCGACGCGATCCACGCCGAGACGCTCGAGGTCCTGGAGGAGACCGGGGTCTTCGTCGAGGACGACGAGGCGCTCGACATCTTCGCCGACGGTGGCGCACGCGTGGACCGCGAGACGCGCATGGTGCGTCTCCCCGGCGACGTGGTCGAGGCGGCGATCGCCGCCTGCCCGCACGACGCGGGCGGACCGGTGACGTTCAGCAACTTCGACGAGGGCGTCATGTACGTCGACCCGCGCAGCGGCGAACGCCGCGAGCCACGCAAGGCCGACGCCGCCGACGCCGCCCTGCTGGTCGACGCCCTGCCCAATATCGACAGCTACGGCGCCGCGGTCAGGCCGACCGACGTGCCGGCCGCCACGGCCGCCGTGCACGGCTGCGAGGCGGCTCTGCTGAGCACGACCAAGCAGGTCGGCAGCGAGGCGACCAGCGGCTGGGAGGTGCGTGTCTGCGCCGAGCTCGGCGCCTGCCTCGCCGGCAGTCTCGATGCGCTGCGCGACGACCCCGTCGTGGGCTTCGGCACCTGCCCGGTGAGCCCCCTGAAGCTGCCCCGTGACGCTACCGAGGTGATCGTCGAGTGTTCCCGGCTGGGCCTGCCCGACTGCATCCTCTCGATGGCGATGGCCGGCGGTTCGTCGCCGGTCACCCTGGCGGGCACGCTGGTCGTGCACAACGCCGAGGTCTTGGCCGGCATCACCCTGGCGCAGCTCACCGAGCGCGGCTCGCCGGTGACCTACGGTACCTCGACCACGGCCATGGACCTGCGCTTCGCCGCCGCCTCGGTGGGCTCGCCGGAGATGGCCCTGATCGGTGCCGCCGCCGCCCAAATCGCGCGGCGCTACAAGCTCCCGAGCTGCATCGCCGGTGCGTAGGGCGACGCCAAACTCGGCGACGCTCAGATGGGTCACGAGAAGACGTTCACCGCTCTGGTGGCGGCGCTGGCAGGTGCCGGCGACATCTACGGGGCGGGGATGACCGAATCGGGCGTCACCTTCGATCCGGCGATGCTCGTCATGGACGACGAGTGGATCGCCATGATCAGGTTCTTCCTCGGCGGCATCAGGGTCGATGACGAGACCATCGCCGGCGCCGACATCGCCGCCGTCGGGCCCTTCGGCGACTTCCTCAGCCTGCCGGGCACCTACGCCCACATGCGCGAGCAGTCGCAGCCGCGGCTGATGGACCGTCGCGTGCGCGAGGAATGGCAGGCCGCCGGGGCGACGGACATGTACGAGCGCGCCCGCCGGCGCGCCTGCGAGATCCTTGAGAGCCACGAGCGCGAACCGCTCGAGGAGGAGGTCAAGCAGCGGATGCGAGCGGTCGTGGAGCAGGCCGACAGGGAGCGCGGCTCCTGACGCCCGGCCTACGTGCCGGAGCTCGCCGCCGTCGCCCGGGCCGTCCTCTTCCTGAAGCGCTCCACGCAGTTGATGGGCACGCCGAGCAAGGCGCTGATGTTGAACTTGGCCTCGATGGCGTTGGCCTCATCCGGGTAGGTCGCCTCGAAGGTCACGACGCGACCGAGCCCCAACTCGGCGCGGACGTCGGCCATGGCGATGGGGTCGGAGAGGGTCGCAGGCTCGACCCCCAGGCGCTCGGCGACGTACTCCTTGGCCTGCGTCAGTCGCATGCCTCTCGTGAGCTCCAGGCGGGCGACCAGGTCTCCAGCCGCTCGCATACCGCCCATCCCCGAGGCATTGGCGTGAGCCGAGGGCATGCCGAGCATGTCCCCGCCGCCGACCTACAGGCCGTCGAGGCGAAGGATGTCGACGCAGGCCCGAGAGGCCCGGCTCACGGCGTCGACCGGAGCGTAGTTGCTCATCGGGACGGCGCCCACTCCCATGCCCACGTTCATGTGGATGGGGATGGCGGACGCCTCGCTGCAGGGCTTGACGATCGTCAGCGCGCGAGCCACGTTCCAGGCACACGACCTGCCGGTGTTGACCGTGACCGCGGGGCCGAAGATCGTCGCCCCCGCCTTGGCCGCGAGCCGCATCTGCTCCTTGGGCCAGAGACCCGCAAGGCGGACGCCGTCGTAGGTCAGCTCGCCGTGCATGCCGAGGACGAACTCCCCCGCCATGCCCACCTCGATGCCCAGCTCCGGGTAGCGTTCACGGATGATCTCCACCGCTTTCAGGGTGGCCAGGAAGTCGGCGTCGCCGGCGGCCCCTGCGGTGTCGAAGTCCAGACCGTCGGCCCCGGCCTCCCACATCGCGTCGGCGACCTGCACCATGTCGCTCACCGCGTGCTCGATCGCCTCTTCCTGCGCCGCCCGCGCCTCGTCGATGCGGGCCAGAGGCAGGAGCTCCGACCAGTTGGGGGCCGGTCCGTCAGGCTTCGAGTAGAGCCCCAGGTTGGGCATGGCGCCGTAGTTGAGGGGGACGGTCAGGCCGAGCTGGGCGTCGCGCATCGTCTGCGCCTCGTAGCCCAGGATCGGCTTGACTGCCTTGAAGGAGTAGTCCGCCGTACCCAACTCGACGGTGTCGGCGCCGAACATCTGCTCGTAGATCTGCAGGTCCTGCATCCGCGAGCCAACCGTCTTCGACCCGGAGCCGTCGTAGGTGAGGACGACCTCCTCACCCACATCGACGCCGGTGAAGCGGGAGGACGAGGCGTAGAGATCGAGGAGGTGGTCGAGCTCGGCGGAGTCCAGTGGCGGCACCTTGGCGCGCTTCGCCCCAGCCTGGGTCCCCTCCTCCAGTTCGCGCCGGATCTCACTCCGTGTCATCGCTACCTGAGCACCGTCTCCCATGCGCGTGGCGATCATCGGCTCCATGTCGCCTGCCCTTGCTGCATCGTCCATCCTCCTGTCCGATCGGCTGCGACACTCATGCCGTCGACGACTCATCTCGATGAGCGTCCCGATTGTCTCACAGCGGCGGGTGATCCTTCGGCCGGTCGGGCGGACCAATGGCGTGATGATGCTCGCCGTGGGCGTGGCGTCGAGGACGGACGTCGCCGCGCATGCGGCGCGGAGCGTCGCCTCGCGGCGCGGAGCGTCGCCTCGCACGCGTCGCGGAGCGGCGTCGCGGTCGAAGCGCGCCACGTGGCCCTCGAGGAGACCGAGCGCCTCCTCGAGACCAAGTCGCCGCGATCAGTTCAGGCCTGGGCGAGGCGCCGGTACGCGGCCACCACCTCGTCGAGGTGCCGGTCGACGTCGTCGGGGAGCGGCTTCACCTCGTGGGTCGCGAGGAGCTCGCGCGCCCGTTCGAGCGCGTCCTGGACAAGCGTGCGGCCGTGGAACGCCTCGAAGGCGCCGCGGCGCAGCACGGCCGGCTGCCAGGCGTCGCGCGCGTGCCGACGCGTGCTGCGCCGGCCCATGTCGTGGCCGCCCGGCCCCACCGCGCGGATGTCGTCGAGCAGGCAGTCGGCCGGGCCGAAGGGGACGTCGGCGAGACGTCTCCTGATGAGGCCGACACCGTCGTGGTGCAGGACGATCGTCGCCAGGCTGGTGGCCTCGGCGCTGCCGAAGCAGCCCAGCCCGACGAGCGAGTCGGCGCCCAGGAGCGCGTCCAGGACCCCCGGCGCCTCGAGGCCGTCCTGGAAGTCGGGCGCCTTGGCGTCGCTGCCCATGCCGAGGCCCAGCGTCGGCAGTCCGTAGACCTGCTTGGCCATCTCCACACCGGCGAGCGAGGCGGCGACGGCCTCGGGCGAGGTGGACACGTAGAACCCGCTGCGCAGGTCGGCTGACGCCGGCTCCGGCGCGGCGATGAGCGGGCAGCCGGGCGCCGCAAGCTGGAAGAGCACGACCGCCGAGAGCAGCTCGGCGAGCGCCACGACCGTCGCTCCCGCCACCGTCATCGGCGCCGTGGTGCCCATCAGCGGCATGGGCATGATGACGAGGGGCACCCCGGCACGAGCCAGGGCGATGCTCGCCTCGGTCGGGACGGCGTCGTGCGCGAGCGGCGCGACGGTGCAGTTGACGGCCGAGAAGATCGGTCGCTCTGCCGCCGGCGCGCCGGCCACGGCGGCGATCATCTCGAGCAGCGGGGCCACGTACTGCGGTGCGCGGACGCCGGTCTGGACGTGTTTGGCACAGGAGCGAAACGCGATGGCGGCGGTCTCGAGGTTGGCCGTCCTGGGGTCGAGATCGCGGGGCGAGACCGTGGCCCACGTGTAGTCGAGATCGGGCAGGGCGTCGAAGAGGTGCATGACCGTGCCCAGGTCCTCGGCCCTGCCCTCGTGCAGCTCGCCGCTCTCGTCGTCGAGCACGTAGGTCGCCGTGCCGTCGCTGGTGAAGCTCAGGCTGCCGTCGCCGAGCCGCACGTCGTGGGCGGGGTCGCGGGCGGCGAGCAGCACGGTGCGCGGCGCCGTCTCCAGGCAGCGCTCGACCAGCTCTCGCGGCAGTCGTGCAGTGAGCCGGTCGCGGTCGAGGACGGCCTCCGTGCCCTCGAGCACGTCCAGGGCCGCCGGCGTGTTGTAGGCGACGCCCACCTCTTCGAGCACGGTCAGCGTCTGCTCGTGCAACGTCTCACGGTCGGTCTCGTCGAGGAAGCTCACCGTCATTCTCGCCATGTGACCAGCCTCCCTGAGTCGGTCTCTCCTGAGCGCCTGCTCAGGACAGGCGCGCAAGCCAGTCGCCCGGCACGCCGTTGCGCGACGCTCTCGATCGATGCTTCACGCGGTGGCACGCATGGCTCTGAAGCGCAGCTCCTCGAGCGCGCGTTCCACGTCCTCGCCGAGGGCGGGCGGCTCGTGACGGGCGAGGATGTCCTCCACTTGGGCGCGCGCTTCCGCCATGATGTCGGGGGCTCCGGCGGCGCTCCAGGCGTCGTAGGACTCGTGCACGCCGAGCTGGGGCAGCAGCCACTCACCGCCGCGCACGTTACGCCGCGTCGACTTCTCGCCGAGGAACTGCCCGCCCGGGCCGACGCGCTCGAGCACGTCGGTGAGCCAGCGATCCTCGCTCACGGCGACGCCCTCGTACGTCTTGCGGCAGAGGCGCCAGACCTCCACGTCGATGAGGGTCTGTTCGAAGCTGAAGACGGTGGCTTCGGCCAGCGTGCCGGGGCCGACCAGGATGTCGGGCCAGGCGAGACAGCCGAAGGCCGTCCCGATCGCCTTCTCGTAGGCGGCCTGGATGCCCGGCGTGAACGCGTCGCAGCCTGGCCCGCTGCCCATCGCCGGCAGGCCGTAGAAACGGGCCATCTCGACACCGGCGGCGTTCAGGGCGGCGTGGGGCGCGTTGCCCGCCACCCGGCCGCTGCGCGGGTCCATCGTGGCCAGCGTCGGCGCGTGGATGAACGGCACGCCGGGCTCGGCGGCCTCGACCAGACAGAGCGTGCCGATCGTCTCGCAGTTGCCCACCAGCACCGTGGCGAGCAGGCTGCCGGGCGCCGTGGCGCCCATGATCGGCATCGGCATGACGGCCACCGGGATGTCGTAGCCGCGCAGCGCCAGCCACGCGTCGACCTCCCAGCTCTCGAGCACGAGCGGAGAGACCGGGCAGATCAGGAACGAGTAGGGATGCAGACGCCGGATCTCGCGGCGACCGCCGAAGACGATCTCCAGCACCTCGAGGGTCCACGGCGCGAGCGCCGCGTCCTCGAACGA
>DATHSP010000124.1:0-10621 GCA_035464075.1 Thermoleophilia bacterium
GACGAGGTCACAGACCGCTCGGTCGCGCCCGACGGCTGGGGCGACTTTCTCATCGGCGTCTTCGAGGAGTGGGTGCGGCGCGACGTCGGCGAGGTCTTCGTGCAGATGTTCGACGTCGCCCTCGCCAACTGGTACGGCGAGCCCTCCGGCCTGTGCGTGCACTCGGCCACTTGCGGTACGGCCTTGGCGATGGAGTTCAACGGTGACGTCTACGCCTGCGACCACTTCGTCGAGCCGGCGTACCTGCGCGGTACCATCGGCGAGCGGCGCCTGGCGGAGCTGGTCGCCGACCCCGCCCAGGCGCAGTTCGGGCGGGACAAGCTCGACCGGCTGCCGCGCTTCTGCCTCGAGTGCGACGTGCGCTTCGCCTGCCACGGCGGATGCCCGAAGGACCGCTTCGCGAGGACGCCGCCCGACGCCGTGCCCCCGAACGAGCCGGGGCTCAACTACCTCTGCGCCGGCTACAAGGCCTTCTTCCACCACGTCGACGCGCCGATGCGGCGCATGTGCGCGCTGCTGCGCGAGGACCGGGCGCCGTCTGAGATCGTCGCCGAGTACGCGGCGGCGGACGCGAAGTCACCCGGGGCGAAGGCGGACTGACGGCCGGCTTCTGGGGCCTCGCCGTCAGAGGTCGGCGCTCTGCTCGGCGCTCCCCGCCGTCAGCCGTCAGCTCCTTGGTGGGCGCTCGCCGCCGTCAGCCGTGGGTACTCTGCTCGCCGCTCGCCGCACCGTCCCGCTTCGTTCTCGCGCCGCGATCCAGGGCGACCATCGCCAGGAAGCCCAGCAGCACCATGGAGTTGACGAGCCACGCCCACACGAGGAAGGCGATGCCGGTCGCGAGGACCCCGTACACCCTGCTGTACGAGGCAAAGTGGGTCAGGTACACGCTGAAGCCCGCCGAGGCGACGAGCACGATGACCACGCCGGCGGCGGCCGCGACGATCTGGCTCCGCCAGCGAGTGCCGGGCCTCGCGGCGGTGTGGTACAGGAGCAGGAGCGCGAGCAGGGCGACGCCGAAGAGGAACGGCCACTTCAGCCACGACCAAGCCTCGAGCACGGCGTCGCCGATACCCAGAAGGTCGCCGAGCCAGGTGGCGAACGGCCCGGCGAGCACGATCGCCGCCCCGCACGCGGTGAGCAGGAGGATCAACAGCACCGCGAGGCCCAGCCGTGTCGGCAACTGCCGGAGGAAGGGTCGCGGCCGGCGGCCCTCCATCCGCTCCGCTGCCCAGAGGAAGGCCGACACGTAGCTCGAGGCGGACCACAGTGCGAGCAGGGCGCCGGCGCCGAGCGCGATGGAAGCGCCGCCTGCGGAGAGCACACCGGAGAGGGCGCCCTGCACGAGACCCACGGCCCAGTCCGGCCCCACCTCGGCGACGGCGTCCAGCAGGACGTCGACGTCCTCGGGGGAGAGGCCGATGGCGCCGAGCAGGCCCGCGACGACGATCAGCGCCGGGAAGATGGCAAGCACGACGTAGTAGGTGAGGGCGGCGGCCATGCGAGTGAAGCCGGCCGCCGCCGCGGACCGCGCGAATTGCAGTGCTCCGTCCCACGACCCGCGCCACCAGGTGCGCGCCGCCGTCGCCGCCTCCGCCTTCGTTCGCCTCGGCTCGTCAGTCCCTGCCGTGCCGGAGTCCGCCACTACTTACCCCGTCTGCCGGCGGGAGCGACGGGGACGCAGCGGGGGCGCTTTGCCGCTGGTCACAGCTCCGTCCCGCCGCGCGCCTGCCGGCCCCCCGTCACCAGCACGTAGGCGCTGATGGCCGCCACCCAGGCGGCGAAGAGCAGCACGAGCGGCTCGAAGAAGGTGATGCTGAGCAGGAGGAACGCCGCCGTGGCGAAGCCGCTCAGCGACGTCCACCGCGGCCAGCCCGAGCGCTGGATGATCGTGGCCATCACGAGCGCGAAGACGCCGGCGACCTTCGACGCGAAGAGGAAGAGGAACGTGTAGCCGACCGAGCGCGCGAAGCCGACGGTCGCTTCGTCGCTCGGCGCGGCCGTCCCGTAGCGGTTACCGGCGATGAGGCCGGCGAGCACGGCGGCCGAAGCGAACAGCATGGCGACGAAGAGCAGGCCGCTGCCCAGGAAGACGGTGGCGAAGAAGCGGTCCTCGCTCTCGCCGATCCGGTCGCGGATCACCCCGATGAACCAGAGAAAGGCGATTCCTGCGAAGGGGATCGCGTTGAGCCCGATGAGCGCCATGTCGGAGGCCGAGCCTTCGCTCGTCAGGTTGTTCAGCACCGTCTCGTTGTCGAGATCGACCCCCACGGCCTCACGGAGCAGGGCGAGCGCGAGCACGAACAGTGCGGCGAAGACGATGCCGACCACGCCGGCGGCGCGCGGTGTCGTGAGACCGCGGCGCACGGCCGTCGCGCGCCGCGGTCCTGCGTCGGGGGGCTGCCCTGGGGCGACCATGATCCCTCCTCGTGGTTGCTCTAGGCTTCCGAGTCTTGCTGCAGCCGGCGGCGCCCCGCCTCGAAGGCCTCCTGGGTGGACTGGTAGACGAGGCTGTGCACCGGGAAGATCGCGTCCTGCCCGAGCAGCTCGGTGATACCGGTGCGCTCGAGCTGGTCGGCCATGTGCTCGCCGACGCCGGCCAGCAGCAGCGCGCCGCCGCCCTCCTGGAGCTGCGATGCCCAGCCGTGGAGGAGGCCGATGATGCTGCTGCCCAGTTCGCCGCGTCCGCGCAGGCGCACGACCAGGACGGCGCGCCGCGTCCCCTGCACCTCCGGCAGCTTGCCGTCGATCGTCTCCGCCGCGGCGTAGAAGACGCTGCCGTAGATGTCGATCAGCGTGACCTCCCCGTCCGGCAGGCGCTGCGGCGGGTCGTCCTCGATGAAGCGTCCGTCGCCGGCGGGCACGAGGCGGCGCACCCTCACGTCGAGTGACGAGCTCGACACGTACTGGATGGTCGACAACGCGACGCCGGCGAGCACCGCGTACTGGATCGGCACCGTGAGCGTGAGTGCCAGGGTGAGGAGCATGATGAGACGTGACGGCAGGTTGGTGCGCCAGACCTCGAGGATGGCGCTCGGCTTGAGGGACTCGGCGGCGACCACGATGAGCAGCGCCGCGACCGTGGCCAGCGGCACCTTCTCGACCTGACTGCCGAACAGCACCAGCACGACCGCGACGATGATCCCCGCGTACACGTTGGCCCACCGGGAGCGGGCGCCGGAGCTGACGTTGAGGGCGGAGGCGGACACGGAGCCCCCGATGGGCATGCCGCCGACGAGACTGACGGCGGCGTTGGCGACGCCCTGGGCCGCGAAGTCGCGGGAGGCGTCGCCGTACTTGCCGTCGGGGTTGGGCACGCTCCTGGCGACTCCCGCGCCCTGGATCAACCCGACGATGGCGATCGCGAACGCCGGGACGATCAGGGTCAGCAGATGCGTGAACTCGGGCAGGGCGAGGCTCGGCAGGCCGGAGGGGATCTCGGCGATGTCGCCCACGAGCTCGACCGACTCGGTGCCGACGAGGACGACCCCGACGGTGGCGGCGACGAAGGCCAGGACCATCGAGAACTTGCGGGCCGGCGTGCGATCGAACCCGAGGATGAGGGCGACGGTGACCAGGCCCACGGCGAGGGTCGGCCACGAGATCTCGTCGAGATGGGCGAGCAGGTCGACCGTCTTGGCGATCTTGTTGGAGTACTCGCTCGAGTACCCCGTCAGGTCGCCGAGCTGGCCCAGGATGATCAGGACGCACACCCCGGTGATGAAGCCGACCATCACGCTGTTGGAGACGAACTTCGTGACCCAGCCGAGCCGGAGAAGCCCGAGCGCCAGCTGGATGGCGCCGACCAGAAGGGAGAGGGTGATGACCATGGTCGCGCGCTCGGCGGCGTCGGCGTGGGCCAGCGCGTCGGACACGGCGATGGCGATGGCTCCCGTCGTCGTGACCGTCATGAAGACCGAGCCGGCGAACAGCGCGCCGACCGGCGTGCCGAGCATGAGCGTGTTCAACCCCTGGGCGGGCTTGACCGTGGCGAGGATCGCCGAGGCCATGGTGTCGGGGATCTGCACGAGCCCGGTCGTGAGCCCGGCGATCAGGTCGTTCTTGAGGTCCCCCAGCCGGGGCAGATGGATCGGTGACTTCACGGCCTCTCCTCGGGTGACGATCCGCTGTCGCCGACGGCGGCAGCGGCCTGAAGGCCCTCGGTGGCGAACTGGGCCGCGCTCGGCTGACGCCGGAGTCGCGGCATGTCCGTGGGGACGGCTTCGGCTGCCCCCGGGTGCTCGGCCGCCCGAGTCGCGTGCCAGCGCTGGTACCGCTCGACCAGCGGCACCGAGGTGATGCCGTGGGCGAAGACGCTGAGGGCGACGGTGACGACGACGGCGGTCAGCACCAGGTCGGCGTCGGGCACGGCCTCCTCGAGCGCCAGCAGGCCGAAGACGATGGACGCCAGGCCGCGGGGGCCGAACCAGCCGATGAACGCCACGGTGGGCAGCCGGGAGCCGGTCTTCGCCAGCGCGATGGCGACGGGGAGCATGCGCGCCACGGTCAGGGTGAGCGCCGCGTACAGCACGATCTGCCAGGTGACCTGCGGGAGGGCCCAGGTGAGGGCGATGGCCCCGAAGCCCACCCAGACGACCGCGGCGAGCAGCTCCCCGGTCTCCTCGGTCAGGTACGTCGCCCCGTGACTCTGCCCTCGCGAGACCTCACCGAAGACCATGCCGCCGACGAACGCGGCGATGAAGACGCTGCCGCCGAGCCCGGCGGCCGCGGCGTAGGCGAACGTCGCCGCGGCCAGCGGCAGCACCTGCCGCCAGGGGCCCTCGAGCCAGCCGCGCCCGGAGGCCAGGCGGAGCAGGGCCCCGCCGGCCACCCCGGCGGCGATGCCGCCGAGGACGCCCCAGCCGATCTGCTCCGCGGCACTGGCCACCACGGCCCAGGTGACCCCCGTGGTCAGCTCCGCGTGCGAGAGGTCGAGGGCGACGAGGAAGAACGGCACCGCGAGGCCGTCGTTCAGGCCGCTCTCGACGTCGAGCGCCTGGCGCACCCGGTCGGGCACGCGCCGGTCCGTGACGACGCGCTGGCCGAGCGCCGCGTCGGTCGACGAGAGCATTGTCGCCAGCAGGAAGGCTGTGAGGACGGCGACGCCGGGGAGCACGAGCAGGCCGATGCCGGTCGAGGCGAGCATCGTCAGCGGCAGCCCGATGAGCAGCAGCCGGCCGGGCCAGGCGAGCTGGCGGCGGAGCGAGCGCAGGTCGATGCGGGCCGCGTCGGCGAACAGCAGGAGCACGAGAGCGGCTTCGGACAGCGTCTCCGCGACGCCGCTCTCGAGGCTGATGTCGATGAGGCCGAGGACGGCCGTGCCGGCCACGAAGCCGCCGGCGGTCAGGACCATGGCCGAGGTGAACCCCCTCGCCCCGAGCGGCCTCGAGAAGGCGGCGTAGGCGATGAGGATCGCGGCGATGGTCAGCAGATCCAGCACGGACTCCTCCTCGGCCGAACCCGGTGGATCGTGCTCAGGCCTCCGGGGACTCCTTCGCGGCCAGCTCCAGGGCCTTCTTCAGGGCGTCGGCCTGTGCCGCGTCCGCCTCCTTCACCGCGTCGCGGTCGGCGTGGGTCAGGCAGGACTTGGCGTGCACGGAGAAGCGCGGCTCCACGATGACGATGACGGCGCTCCCGCCGGCGGGCAGCACGGTCTCGAGGTCGTCCGCCAGACCCTTCTCGTGGTGGTGCTTGACGAGGTCGCCGCCGAGAGTGCCGAGCGCCGCGCCGACGACCGTCGAGGCGAGCAGCGCCGGCGGGAAGAAGAGCCCCAGGGCCAGCCCCCCGACGGTCCCGACCAGGGCGCCGCCGAAGACGCGGTCGTCGTCGTCACCGCTCTCCTTGACCTTGACTGACCCGTCCGCCTCGCGGGCGACCAGCACCATCCCGTCGAAGGTGGTGCCGGGGTTACGGTTCATCTTCTTGAGGTCGGCGTAGTCTGCGCGCGCCGCCGCGTCATCGTCGTACCCCGCCATGATGATGTGGATCGTGTCCGCCATTCGTGACCTCCTCTCGTGCTTGCCGCTCACCGGTGTGCTCTTGTCAGGCGCGGCCGCCACTCGTGCGGTATCGCGTCACGTGCCGGCGGCATCGCGAGCAGTGCGCTCCCCTGCGTCCGGAAGACACCCGCCGGGACGGTCACGGGTGCGCGTCGTCGGCGCTCGGATCGGGCACGCCCGACGGAGCCGCCTCGTGTGACACGTCCGTTGAGCCGGGCGGCGCCGGCCCGGCGGGCGGGTGCTCCGGCGGGTACGGGCCCTCGACGACCGCCGGGGAGTCGGCGAACACACCCGCCTCGCCGATGATGCGGCGGGCGTCGAGCACGATCTTGGCGAACGGGGCGGCGAACATGCTGGCGATCACGCCGCCCAGGATGCCCCCCGTCGTCGTGATGACGATGATCGAGAGCGGGTGCATCTTGAGGGCGTCGCCGATCACGAACTGCTGGGCGACGTTCTGGATGGGACCGTTGGCGAGGATCACGACCACCAGCATGGCGAGCGCTTGCTCGACGCCGCCCGAGCCGAGGGCGAGGAGCACGGCGAAGGCGCCGCCGATGATGGCCCCGAAGTAGGGGATGTAGGCGAAGACGAACGTCACCAGGGCGATGGTGGTGGCGAGCGGCACGCCGATGACGACGGCGCCGATCCAGACGACGGCGGCGTTGAGCGCGGCGATGAGCGTGACACCGCGGAAGTAGCGCTGCAGGGTGACCACGCTGTCCTTGACGATCGTCTCCCCCACCTCCACCGGCAGGGTCATGTGCCGTCCGGCCCAGCGCCCGATCTTGCGTCCGTCCTTGGCGATCCAGAAGAGGATGTTCAGCCCGATGAAGATGCCGAAGCCGAGCTGGGCGAGGAGGGACGCGACGCCTCCCACCGTAGAGGCCACGCCGGCGACAAACTCGTCGGCCACGGATCGCACGGTCGACGCCACGTCTTCCTTCGACGGCGCCTCGACGTCGCGGGCGCTCAGCCACGCCTGGATCTCGTCGATCGCGGTGCCGAGGTTGGCCGTGATCTCGGGCCACTGCTGGACGAAGGTGTCGACCACGACCCACGCGACGAGGCCCATGAGGGCGACGGCCAGAACGACCATGAGGAGCGCCGCCGCCCACCGTGGCACGTGCCAGTGCTCGAGGCGGTCGACGAGCGGGAACATGACGGCGCCGAAGAGGACGGCGAAGACGAAGGGTGCGACGATGCCCGCCGCGAGTGCGAGAAGGGCGAGCACGAGCGCGACGACGACGGTGATGCCGAGGACGAGCCACGCGGCCAGCCCGACCCGGCGCAGGGCGACGGACACCTGCCACTGACTGCCCGCGGTCTGCAAGAGCCTGGTTGACACGCTCACACCCCCGTCACGCGATGACCGGTCCCGCTCCGTCCCCCGCCCGGGGGCGCGGCGACTCCCGGCGGCCGCGCCGCACGACCGGGCAGGCGCACGTGACCGGAAGGTTACATCCAGAAGGCAAGGAGTGTCACTACGCCTTCACGCGGCGGCTCACTCTTCGTCCACCTCCGCCCGCCCGGCTGGAGCTTCTGCACTGCGAGCCACCGGAGACGCGGCTCATGTGTGGCGTCTCTTCGCGCCGCGCCTCCGAAGAGGCGACTGACATGGACGTCGACCGCGAGACTAGTCGGGAGACCGAGATCCGTGACCTCGGGAAACTACGAGGCGCAGGGCGTAGGAATTACGAGGGCGTCGGCTACCCCCTCGAAGGCGCTGCGCTGCCGCGCGCGGCGAGCGCCGGCGCTCTGCTCGGGATCTCCCAGCGAGGAGCCCCGTAGTTTCCCGAGGTCACAAGCCCTGCCTTCGTCGCTAGTCTCCGCTTGACACCTTCCACGGGACCTCCGTCCGCGCTGCTTGGCACGCGACGGGAAGGGAGGGACACGATCCAGATGGGCGGGAACGGCCCAGAGGGCCGCCTCGGCCCCGCAGGGCTGACGGCGGACAGGCCGACGGGGCTCGGTCGCTACGTCCCCATCGTACACTGGCTCCCCCGCTATCAGCGGACGTGGCTCCGCGCCGACGCGATCGCCGGACTCACGCTGTGGGGGATCCTCGCGCGTGGCTACGACACGGGCCTGCTCGACGTCATCGGCGAAGACCACGTGTTCCCAACGGTGGACGCCGCCGTGCGCCACCTCGAAGCACGATGACCGGCGTAGGGCCATGCCCCACGCACCCGAGAGGAGGAGGAAGCAGAGATGACGGAAAGCGATCCCACATCCCTGCCGCTGCCGACGTTCGCCGGCGGCACCAGGGCGATCACCCTGACGCCGGTCGTCGGTACGCCGTCGCGGGCGTACGCCGAGGCGTTCGTCCCCGGGGAGGAGGAGCTCGAGGACGGTGAGCTGCGCGTCACGGTGCTCGGCAGCGGCAACCCCTGGCCGACGCGCGCCCAGGCCTCGGCCAGCATCCTCGTCGAGGTCGGCAACCCCGAGCGCGATCTCCTCGTCTTCGACCTCGGCACCGGCTCGCTCGCCAACTACGCGGCCCTCAAGCTGCCGGTCAACCTGCTCGACAAGGTGTTCTTCAGCCACCTGCACGCCGACCACACCGCCGACCTGATCACGCTCTCGGGCAGCTTCTCGAAGGTGGGGCGCGCCGACGGGCCGGTCGCCGTCTGGGGCCCCAGCGGCACCGAGCCGCGCCTCGGCACCCGGCACTTCGTCGAAGGCATCCGGGAGGCGCTCGCCTGGGACACCGCGGCCGGGAACGGCGCCATCAACCCGGACAGCATGCGCATCGAGGTCACCGAGTTCGACTTCAGCCGGACGCAGGTCGTCTACGAGCGCAACGGCGTGACGGTGACGTCGTTCCCGGTCGTCCACGCGCTCAGCGGCAGCGTCGGGTATCGCCTCGACTTCGCCGGCCTCTCTTTCGTGTACTCGGGCGACACCTGCCCGGCCTGGCCGCTGGTGCGGGCCGGTGAAGGCTGCGACCTGCTGATCCACGAGTGCTTCCCGCCGGCGGCGGCGCTGGCGGCGGCCTCGGGCCTCTCGATCGAGCGGGCGACGATCGCGCTCAACGCCGCCCACACCTCGCCGACGGCGGCCGCCAAGGTGTTCAGCCTGGTGCGGCCGCGTTTGGCCGGCCTCTGGCACACGCTCCTCTCGCCGCAGGTCATCACGATGATCTTCGCCGAGCTGCGCGCCGGCTACGACGGCCCCGTCGTCCAGACCCAGGACCTGACGGTGTTCAACGTGACGAAGGAGGCCGTGGTCGCGCGTCAGGCGCAGGGCGTGGAGCAGTCGCCGCCGATCGCGGGCAAGCAGCGGGCGCCCTTCGCGCCGGTCGCGGTGACGCCGCCGGAGTGGTGGGCCGAGGCACGCATCCCGCTGGACGACGCCGAGACCTCCGGGTCGTGAGGTGCGGGGACGGTCGGCCGGCGCTGGACGAGCGGGTCAGCAGGAAGGGATGTTCGACGCGGGCACACCGGCTCGGCAGAGGCTTGCCGCGGCTTGCCGGGGGTTCTGTGGTGGGCCGCGTTGGATTCGAACCAACGACCTTGGGATTAAAAGTCCCCTGCTCTACCGGCTGAGCTAGCGGCCCGGGAGCGCGATTGTACCACCGGGGGTCCGAGCCTCTGCTGCGGCCACCCGGCACGGGTACTGTACATCGCCGCCCGACGGCTGTAGCTTGCGTTACCATTCGGTCATCAACGGAGATGATGATGCGGTGGGACGAAGGCGATCGTCGCCATCGCGACCGCCACAGGAACCGCTACAACGGAGGCGTACCATGATGAGAAGGAGAAGGCCCCTCGTGCGTGCCGCCGTGGTCGGCGGCGCGGCCTACCATGTTGGCAAGAAGACGCAGCAGGGCCGTCAGGCGGAGGCCGACCAGGACGCCCAGATCGCCGAGCTCCAGCAGCAGCAGGCCGACCAGCAGTACGCCGCCCCGGCGCCGCCGCCCGCCGCCGAGGCGCCCGCGGCCGGCGGAGGCCTCGCCGACGAGATCGCCAAGCTCAAGAGCCTGCTCGACTCGGGCGCGCTCACCCAGGACGAGTTCGACGCCGCCAAGCAGCGCATCATCGCCGGCGGCTGAGCCGGCCCGGCCGAAGAGAAGGAGAGACGACATGGCAATGGGCCCTGTGCAGGTCCTCGTGGTCGGCTTCGGCGAGGGCGCCGAGTTCAAGGGCGAGGCGCTCGCCGAGCTGAAGCGACTGCGCGACGCCGACATCGTGCGGTTGATCGACCTGCTGTTCGTGCGCAAGAACGCCGACGGCAGCGTCGACAGGATCCAGATCACCGACGACGACGAGCTCATGAAGCTGGGCGCCGTCGCCGGCGCGCTGGTGGGCTTCGGCGCCGCCGGCGAGGAGGGCGCCGAGGCCGGCGCCCTGGTCGGCGCTGCCGCCATGGCCGACGGCGAGCTCTACGACGAGTCCCAGGTCTGGTACATCGCCGATGCGATCCCCGAAGGCATGGCCGCGGCCATCGCGGTGCTCGAGCACACGTGGGCGATCCCTCTGAGGAACGCCATCTTGAACGCCGGCGGCATGGCCCTGGCCGACGAATGGATCCACCCGATGGATCTGATCGCGGCCGGCATCGAGGCTGCCGAGTAAGCGTGGCACGTAGCTGATGGAGTGACGCGGCGGGGCGGCCGAGGGGCC
>DATHSP010000125.1:0-4453 GCA_035464075.1 Thermoleophilia bacterium
GGGCGCGCGTCGGGCGGCGGCGCCTGCTCTCGGGGCGCGACCGCCGGTGCCTGCTCGCCCGGCGCCGCCGACGGCGGCTCGCGCCGCCCACTATCGTCGGCCGCGGCACCCCCGCGCCCGAGTGACTCGAGCCGGCGCAGCGCCGCGTCCGGATCGGCGTCGTCGTACAAGTCTCTGTCGTACTCGTCAGCCATCGCCTCGACCCCAGGACCCAAGCTCGTCGCGCATCGCCGCCGCCGCCGCGGCGGCGGCGGCGCGATACTCGACGCCGGTCTCGCGCCACGCGTAGATGACCGAACGCGACGCGTTCACCACGAAGCCCGCCGCCGCGCCCTGCGCGATGCCCCGCAGCGCCGCCGCGTCGCCCCCCTGAGCCCCGTAGCCCGGGACCAGGATGAAGGCCCGCGGCAGCACGTCGCGCACCGCACGCAGCGACGCCGGCGCAGTCGCCCCGGCGACGGCGCCGACGTCGCTGTACCCATAGCGACCCGTCGACGCGGCCCCGAGGCGGGCGACCAGCTCCGCCACGTGGAGATACAACGCCCGCCCCCCGGTCTCCTGCTCCTGGAGCGTGGCGGCGCCGGGATTGCTGGTGCGCGTGAGGACGAAGACGCCGCGCCCCTCGGCCGTGGCCGCGACGAACGGCTCGAGCGAATCGTCGCCGAGGTACGGGCTCACGGTGACGGCGTCGGCGTCGAGACCGCCGACCGGCGCCGTGAGCCCCGGCGCGCCCCCGAACGCGGCGCGCGCGTAAGCGGCGCCGGTCGAGGCGATGTCGCCGCGCTTGACGTCGAGGATCACCGGGAGGTCGTACTCGTGCGCGCAGCGGACGACCTCGGCCAGAGCGCTCCAGCCGGGCGCTCCGTACTGCTCGAAGAAGGCGGCCTGCGGCTTGACGCAGGCCGCCACCTCGGCGACCGCGGCGACGACGCCGCGACAGAACTCGCTGAAGCAGCCCGCCACCGCCGCCTCGTCGCCGAGCTCGGGCACGCGCCCGCGCCAGCGCTCGAGCAGCTCGGGCGGCAGGCGCTCGAGCATTGGGTCAAGGCCCACGCAGACGACGCTGCGGCGACGCAGGATGGACTCGGCGAGACGATCGGAGAAATGCCCTGGCGCGCTGCCCACGGGAGCAGGACTATCTCATCGCGGCGCGCGGGGTCAACCCGCCGGGCTCAGATCGGTGGTGACGCAGGACCGCCGGCGCCGTCGCCGGACGGCGGTCCGGGAGCCTCGGCGGCGCGCGGTGCCTCCGGCGCCCCGTCCGCCGGTGCCGCACCGGGCGGCGCGCCCGAGGCCCCAGCCGCCTCGCCGCCGACGGTCCCGGCCCCGCCGCCGACCGTGCCGGCCTCGACGCGTGTCACCTGCTGGGCCTGGAAGAGACGCACGTTGCGGCGGATCGTGGCGAGCTTCTGGCGCACGACGTCGGTCGCCTCGTCGTCGGCTGCGTCCCCGTCGACCTCACCGCTCTCGATGCGCTCCGACTCGCGCTGCATCTCGCGCAGCACGTCCATGAGCTGCTCGTCACCCATCGCCGAGAGCTGGTCGAGGTCCCACTTCATCGCCTTGCTGGAGGTGTCGTGCACCGCCTCGAGCTTGGCGCGGACCACCGGGTTGAAGACCGCCCCCGGGTCGACCTGGGCGGTGATCTCGTCGACGTCGCGGATCATGTCCTCGATCGAGGCCCCGGCCTTGGGGATGATCTTGATCTGCCCGTCCTCGCTCTCCTCGACCCTGTCGATCGAGAGGTACGCCTTGAGGAAGCCCTCGGTGAAGGCCACGGGGACGGTGACCGCGTAGACGATGACCTGCAGGATCTCGGCCGCGAACTGGGTGAAGGTGCCGGTGTGGAGGTAGCTGTCCTCGATGAGGCCGAGGAGCATCGACTTGAGGTAGGGGTCGGCGCGCATGTCGCGCGGCCGGCCGCCCGGGAGCCCTTCGCCCGCCTTGCCCGTTCGCTCAGCCATCGTTCCCTGTGTCGGCAGCGGCGCGGCCATCCTTGACGATGCGTGATGGCCGGCAGCTGGCCGGGACCGGGGCGCGGGCGGCGGGCGGGCGACGGGGCGCGGAGTCGAGTCGCGGGCGGCGGGCGGGCGCGGAGGGCCTGAGCCCGCCGGCCGCGCCTCAGCGCCCCTTGATCTCGGGCGGCCGCTTCTCGAGGAAGGCGGCCATGGCCTCCTTCTGGTCCTCGGTCGCGAAGCAGAGGGCGAACAGGTCGCGCTCGATACCCTGTCCGGTCTCGAGGTCGACGTCGCCGGCGGCCTGGACGGCGGCCTTGCAGTACCGCATCGCCAGCGGGCTGCGGGAGGCCAGCTCGTCGGCGAGAGCCTTCGCCCTCGCCGCCAGCTCGTCGCGCGGGACCACGCCCTGGACGAGGCCGATGCGCAGCGCGACGTCGGCGCGCACGTGGTGCCCGGTGAGCACGAGATGCCTGGCCCAGCCCATGCCGACCACGCGGACCAGGCGCTGCGTGCCGCCGAAACCGGGCGTGATGCCGAGACCGAGCTCGGGCTGGCCGAACTTGGCGGTCTCGGCGGCGATGCGCAGATCGCAGGCGAGAGCCAGCTCGCAGCCGCCGCCGAGGGCGTAGCCGTTGACGGCGGCGATCCAGGGCTGGGGCGCGGCCTCGATGGCGCTCATGACCGCCTGCCCGAGCGCCGCCGACTGCCGCGCCTCCTCGGGGGTCATGTCCTTCATCTCGCTGATATCGGCCCCGGCGACGAACGCCTTGTCGCCCGCCCCGGTCAGGATCACCACGCGCACGGCCTCGTCGCCGGAGAGCTCGCGGACGGCGGCGAGCAGGAGCTCCTTGGTCGCGGTGTCGAGCGCGTTCAACGCCTCGGGACGGTCGACGGTGACCACCGCCACGGCGCCGTCGCGCCTGATCTGCACGGCCATGGGGACCTTCCTTCCGGGCTCGGGTGGACGTCGCCGCTCACTCTACCGCAGACGCCGCGGCGGCGGCGGCGGCGGCGCGACGTTCAGACCCCGTGCGATTGTCATCTTGCGTGTTCACGGCCCGGCGTGCTTCGCTACGCGAGGACGACCCGGCGAGCATGGAGGGCTGACGATGAGCGCACCCGTACACGACACGACCGCTGCTCGTCGGGCGACCCGCCGGCGCGTCGCCGCGAGCCCGACCCTGGTGTTCGTGGCGCTCGTCGCCCTGGGCATCCTCGCCGTGGGGCCGTCCGCCTGCGGCGACGACGAGGCGACGACCGCGTCACCCGCACCGGGCGCGCCGGCGACGGCGCGCGACGCGCTGGTCGCCTACCTCGGCATGCTCGAGCGCGGGCAGTTCGGCGAGCTCGACCGGGTGGCCACGCCGCGCTACGTCGACAACCATACCGGCGGCGCCGACACGGCCCTCGGCGAGGTGCGCCTCATCGACGTCACACTGCAGCCCGAGGAGGGCGGCGAGCGCACGCTGGCGCGCATGACGGTGTACATCGACCCCGGGTCCGGCAAGAGCCCGTGGGGTGACGAGGCCGGCGAGCGCCAGCTCTTCGCCTACCTCGTGCACGGCGACGATGGCGGCTGGCTCATCGACGACTTCGGGACGGGACCCTGAGGCCGCCCGTCGCGCTGTCCCCCCGCCGGCGCCCACCGGCTCTCGCCGGCGCGGTGCTCTGCGCCGCGCTGCTGGCTGGCGCCTGCGGGGGCGGCCCGGCCGCACCGGGTGCGCCGGCGAGCACCGATGCTGCGGCGAGTGCCGGTGCGCCGGCGAGCAGCGGTGCGTCCGTGGCTGCCCCGAGCCCGTCGTCCGGTGTCGTCGCCCTCCAGGCCTGCGCCACCGGGGAGGCGCGCGCCAAGCCCGTGCCCGCCGAGGCGCGCTCCCTCGTGCGCGCCTTCATCGCCGCCGTCGACGGCGGCGATGCGGCCGCCGTGCGCCGGGCGCTCGATCCCGCCTTCGCCGACCAGGTCCTCGCCGGCCTGGCGTCGACACGGCGCCTCACGCTGCTGTCGGTGAGCGACGACTACTGAAAGCTGCCCCGGAGCTCGAGGATCGAGTTCACGGCCGCGGTCCGGGTCCATCCCCCGTCGGCGCAGACACGCCCCGACGGCACGACCGACGCCTACGTGGTGCTAGGGCGTGTCGACGACGAGTGGCGCATCGTGAGCTTCGCGCTCGGGCCCCCGCTCGCGCCCTGACGCCGCGCCGCCCGCCGGCCCCGGCAGGCTATCCGCGCAGCTTGCGCAGCGGCGCCACGCTCGCCATGAGGCGGCGTTCGGAGCCGTCGTTCTCGAAGCGCACCAGCACGATGCCGCCGCTCTCGACGTTGAGCACCGTGCCTTCACCCAGGGTGGCGTGCAGCACGCGCTCCCCGGGCGCGAAGTACTGCCCCACGACCTCGCTGTCGAGGTCGCGCCCGCGACCCTCGAGCCCGGTGCTACGGCGCCCCGAGGCGCCGTCGACCTCGGTGCCGTGCGACCGGCGGGGCGGCCGGCCGCCCCG
>DATHSP010000126.1:0-4246 GCA_035464075.1 Thermoleophilia bacterium
CCGGCGTCCCGCCGGCGCCGCCACTCGTGTTGCCGATACGACCGCCGCTCAGCCGTTGAGTCTGACGAGGGCATCGGCGGCCACCGCGCCGTGACCCTTCTCCAGGACCATCAAGGGGTTGATGTCCAGCTCGGCGATGGCCGATGGGTCCTTCTCCACCATCGCCGCGACCGCCAGCACCGCATCGGCCGCCGCGTCGAGGTCCGCCTCGGGGCAGCCCCTGAAGCAGTTGAGGAGCGGCGCGCACTGGAGCCCGTTGAGAGCCCGCACCACCTGCTCCCTGGTGACCGGCAGCAGGAGCGAGGCGCTGTCCTTCATCAACTCCACGAGGACACCGCCCCCGCCGACCACGACGTACGGGCCGAACTGCTCGTCTTGCGCCACGCCGACGATGATCTCGGTCACCACGCCCTCGACCATACGTTCGACGAGGTAGCGCTCGCTCAGCCCGGACATCATCGACATCGCGGATCCGACCTCGTCGGCGGTGCGGAGGTTGAGGCGCACGCCGCCGACATCGGTCTTGTGCGCCACCCCGAGCGCCTTGACGACCACGGGGAAGCCGAGCGCCTCGGCTGCCTCGGCCGCCTCGTCGGCACTGGCGACCACGCGGGACTCCGGCACGGCCACCCCGGCCCCGGACAGCATCCGCTTCGACGCCGCCTCGTCGAGCACGGTGACGGGTCCTCCGGCCGGTGCGGGAGCGACGAGCAGCGGCGCGCTCGGCGGCCGCCCCCAGGCCGCGCCGACGTCGGCGGCCGCTCTCACAGCCGCCACCGCGTCGTCGATGCCGGCGAGCATGGCGACGCCATCCGCCGTGAGGCGCTCCGCCACGGTCTCGGACACGGTGTCCGCGAAGGTGGCCAGCACCGCACCCTTGGTGCCGGTGGCCTTGGCGGCGCGCACGAAGCCCCGCTCGGCGCCGCCCCACGTCGACTGGTCGCACTTGTCGGCGCGCGGGTAGTCGAGCGCACAGAGAGCGATGTCGAAGTCCTCCCGCATGAAGGCGGAGAAGATCTCGGCGTTGGCGTCGTCGTCGTCCCACGTGTACATCTGGTAGTCGAAGGGGTTGGAGGCCACGACCCGCTCGTGCACCACGGCCTTGAGGCCCTCGGCCACCTCTGCGGACAGCGGCGGCAGGGTGAGGCCCGGCGTGAGGGCGTCGGCCAGCAGGGTCAGGTCGCCGCCCGACGTGCTCATGGCGCCGATGCGGCCGCCGCTCAGCGGACCCACGACATGCAGCAGCTTGAGCGCCTCGACCAGCGCTTCGAGCGAGTCGACGCGGGCCACGCCGAGCCGCTCGAACAGGGCGCTCACCAGCACGTCCGAGCCGGCCAGGGACGCGGTGTGCGACACGACGACCTTCTGGGCGATCTGCGAGCGGCCGGTCTTGACCGCCACGATGGGCTTGCCGAGCTCGCGCGCCACATCCACGGCCTCCTGGAAGCCCCTGGGGTCGGGCAGCGTCTCCAGATACAGGCCGATGGCCGTGACGTCGTCGCGCTGGGCGAAGATCCTGATGGCGTCGTTGAGGTCGAACTTGAGTCTGTTGCCGAGCGACACCATGTAGGCGATGGGCAGGCCGCGCCGCTGCATGGTGATGTTGAAGCCCACGTTGGACGACATCGTGACGATGGCCACACCCCTGTCGACCCGGCGGCCGCCCTGCTGGTCGGGCCACAGCATCGCCCCGGTGACGTAGTTGAGCAGCCCGTAGCAGTTCGGCCCGATCAGGACCATGTCGCCCGAGGCGTCGAGGAGCTGCTGGGTGAGCTCCGAGCCCTCCTCGCCGGCCTCGGCGAAGCCGGTGGCGTAGGAGACGGCGCCCCCGGCGTCACGCTCGGCGAGCTGCCCGATGATGTCGACGGTGAGGTTGCGGTTGACGCCGACGTAGGAGGCGTCGGGGCTCCCCGTCAGCTCGGCGACCGAGCGGTAGACCTTGCGCCCCTGGACCTCCTCGGCCTTGGGGTGGACCGGCCAGATCTCGCCGTCGTACCCCATCAGGTCGCACTGCCGGATGGCCTCCTGCGCCTGGGCGCCCCCGAAGATCGCGATCGAGCGCGGGTTCAGCAACCGTTCGAAGCGCGCCAGGTCGACGTTGACCGCTCCCATCTGGAACCTCCGTTGTCGCTCGTTGACGTCCGGCGGCGCGCCGCGACCGGCGCCCCGCTCTCACAGTCTCAGGCCGCCGTCCACGGGGATGACCCGCCCCGTGACGAAGTCGTTCTCGATGGCGAAGCGCACGGCCAGGCCTATCTCGGCCGGCGTCGCCATGCGGCGCAGGGGGATGGTGTCGGTGAGGCGCCGCCGGGCTTCCTCGGGCATGGCCTCGGCCATCTCGGTGGCCGTGAGGCCGGGGGCGATGGCGACCGCGCGGATGCCGTGCCGCGCCAGCTCCATCGCCCACGTCCTGGTCATGGCCACCACACCGGCCTTGGCCGCCGCGTAGTTGGTCTGGCCCACGTTGCCCATCCAGGACAACGACGAGATGTTGACGATCACGCCGCCCGTCTGCCGCGAGACCATGTGCCAGGCGGCCTCGCGTGCGCACAGGAACACGCCCGTGAGATCGACGTCGATGACCGCCTGCCACTTGGCCAGCGAGAGCTTCTCGATCGCGTCGTCCTTCTTGCGTACGAGGAGGCCGTCGCGGTTCAGGCCCGCGTTGCAGACCACCACGTCGATGCCGCCGTGCGCGGCGACGAAGGCGGCGAACAGACGCTCGACGCTCGCCTCGTCGGCGACGTCGGCCGTGGCGGTCCAGACCGCCGCCCCCTGCGCCACCGCGACCCGCTCGAGGTCCGCAAGACCGTCGGTGTCGACGTCGCACGCGCCGACGAGCGCGCCGGCCGCGGCGAGGTCGAGCACGAAGCTGCGGCCCAGCCCGCGCGCACCTCCCGTGACGAGTGTGCGTGCTCCCGCGATCTCCATCGCCGGATCCTCCTCTCGGGTATCCCGCACGCCCCCGCGACGCGGACGCGGCGGCCTTCTCCGACGAGCGTACCTGCTTCTACCCGGTCGGCTCGGCCGAACCTGCGAGCGGCCGCCCGCGGACGACGGCCCGCCGCCCGCCGCGGGCCTCAGACGGACCGGGTCGCCGCCTCTCGTCCCGAGGCGAAGGCACGCTCGTTGACGGGACGGATCTTCTCCGGCACGGCGGCGATCAGCGCCCTGGACCACGACTCCTCGCCGAACGGCAGAACGGTGCTCGCGGCACCCAGGAGGACGACGTTCACGGCCCGGACCGTGCCCGCCTCGCGGGCGAGCCCTTCGGCATCGACGGCGAGCAGGCGGACGCCGCGCTGCGCGGCCGCGTCCTCGAGCCCCTCCGGGTACGGCTGCTCGCGCCGCAGCACGCTGCCCGGCGGGATGCGCGTCGTGACCGCGCAGACGAGCGCCCCGCCCGCCTCGAGAAGCCGGAGGCCGCGATGGCCCTCGAGCAGCTCGGTGGCGATGACGATGTCGGCGCGAGAGGGCGACACCGGGGACCACACGTGGTCGCCGAAGCGTACCGTACTGACCACGCTGCCCCCACGCTGTGCCATGCCGTGGACCTCGCTGGCCTTGACGTGCAGGCCCTCCGCGGCGGCGGCCTCGGCGAGGATCGCCTCGGCGAGCAGGATACCCTGGCCGCCGACGCCGATGAGTGAGACGGTGGTGACGCCGCTCACGACCGCGCCTCCTCGGGGACGAGTGTCAGCGCCCCGCGTTTGCACACCTCGACGCAGAGCCCGCAGCCCGTGCACGCCTCGGTGATGCTCACCGCGTCGTCGCCCGGCACGATGGCGGGACACCCGATGTCGATGCAGAGGCCGCACAGGTTGCAGCGCTCCTCGTCGACCAGGACCGTGCCCGACTTCTCGCGCACCAGGAGCGCACAGGGCGCCTGGGCGACGACGACGCCGAGGCCGGGCGCCTTCGCCTCGGCCTTGATCGTCGCCGCGAGGGCTGGGTAGTCCTTGGCGTCGACGGTGGTGCAGCGCACGCCGATGCCGTCGCAGAGGCGCTGGATGTCGATGGCGGGGCCCTCCGTCATGTCCGGCTTCACGCCGGTGCCCGGGTGGCCCTGATGGCCGGTCATGGCGGTGGTGCGGTTGTCGAGGACGAGGACCAGCCCGTCGGCCTCGTTGTACGAGGCGCTGATGAGCCCCGTGATGCCGGAGTGGAAGAACGTCGAGTCGCCGATGACGGCGGCGGCGGCCTTCTCGCCCAGGGCCTTGTTGAAGCCGGCCATCATGCCGATGCT
>DATHSP010000127.1:0-3701 GCA_035464075.1 Thermoleophilia bacterium
GTGACCGGGGGCCAGACCGGGCCCCGAGGGGCGGGGGGCGGCCGGGCCCCACGCCCGGGCCCCCCGCCGCCTTGATTCACGCGATCACACGGCGAAGTTCTCGACGCGCTCGACGCCGGGCACCACGTTCTTGAGGTGCCGCTCGACCCCGTTGGTCAGGGTGAGCTGCGACATCGGACAGCCGGCGCAGGCGCCCTGGAGGCGTACCTGGACGATACCGTCCACCACGTCGATCAGCTCGATGTCGCCGCCGTCGGCCTGGAGGGCCGGGCGGATGTCGGCGAGAGCCTTCTCGACCTGCTCTTTCATCTCGGTCATTGCTGGTTCACCTCCTCGTCGCGCTGCGGGCGGCTGCCGCGGAGGGCGTCGCCCTGCCGTGCGGTCAAGGCCGCGAACGTCGTCTGTTCGAGCTCCCCCGTGAGGAGCGCTTCGACAGAGTTCCAGAAGTCGTGCGTGTCGCACGGGGTCTCGGCACACGGCTCGAGGTTGGCCCGGCAGCGGCACAACGTGATCGGTCCCTCGACCGCCTCGTAGACCTCGCGCACGGTGACCTCACCGGCCGGCCGCGCGAGCACGACGCCGCCGCGGTTGCCGCGCTGCGTGCGGACCACCTCGGCACGCGCCAGCTCGCGGATCACCTTGGCCAGCCCGCTGCTGGGGATGCACTGCGCGGCGGCGATCTCGTCGGTGTGCACCACGTGACCGGGCCCGCGCTTGGCGAGCTCGAACACGGCGCGCACCGCGTAGTCTGCCTGGGTCGAGAGTCTCACAGTCCCTTTGTATCCTAAAAGGAGGGATTTGTCTACTTTGACCCTGGTCAACGGGCGCAGCGCCCCGTCGGGCGCCCGGCGACGCGGTCACGCGCCGAGCGGCACCTCGACCGGCTCCTCGGAGGCACGCGTCAGCGCGCGCAGCCCGTCGCGCTCGACGACGAACGTGTTCTCGACGCCGACGGCCCCCACACCGGGCAGCACGAACTTGGGCTCGAGGGCGAACACCATGCCCTCCTCGAGCGGCGCGTCGCTGGTCGTGAGCACGGGCAGCTCGTCGAGCTCGAGCCCCACCCCGTGCCCGATGAAGCGCACCTGCTCCGGGCCGCAGCCCATGAAGTGGGCGCCGAGGCCGCGGCGCTGCGCGACGGCCACGGCGCTCTCGTACACGGCGCGGCAGGTCACGCCCGGCCGTGCCGTGGCGACCACCGCGGCCTGCGCCTCGAGGGCCACCGCGTAGGTGTCGCGCACGGCGTCGGGCAGCGGCCCCAGCGAGAGCATCCGCGTGAAGTCGGCCGTGTAGCCCTCGCGGACGGCGACGAAGTCGAAGACGATCGGGTCGCCGGCCGCGATCGTCCTGAAGCTGACCCCCTGGGCGACGGCCGGGCTCAGGCCGGTGCCGGCCAGCGGAGTGTCGAGGAAGCTCGGCGCCGTCGCGCTCGGCCCGGTGAGCAGCTGCCCGTAGAACATCTCCTGGTTGAAGCCGCGCATGCGGATGACGCCCTGGTGACCGAGCCGGCGGGCCTCGGCCTCGACCAGGCCGGCGAACTCGGCCTCGGTGAGGCCGGCGCGCAGCACACGGGGCGCGAAGTGCCAGACCGCGTCGACGAGCGCCGCCGCGGCGGCGATGCGCTCGATCTCGTACGGCGACTTGACGGCGCGCTGGCGGACGATCGCCCGGCCGACGTCCTCGGCCTCGGCTCCGGGCAGCAGCCCGAGGAGTCGCTCGTAGACGGTGACCGGGAGGACGTCGAGCTCGAGGCCGACGCGCCGCGGCAGGCCGCCGGCGAGCGCGCGGAGCGCGCCGGTCAGCGCCCGCGGCCCGTCGAGCTCGACCACGCGCTCGAGCGGCGACTCGCGCCGCGCGCGCTCGACGCTGCGCCGCACGAAGAGCGTCGCCTCCCCCTCGGCCGGCACGTGCAGGTACGACTGCTGCACCGTGCCGCTGAAGTAGAAGAGGTCGGCGTTCTGCACGATGAGCGCGGCGTCGAGCTCGCGCTCGCGCAGCGTGAGCTGGAGGCGCGCGAGGCGACCCTCGACCTCGGTGGCCGGGGTCGGCGTCGCGGCGGGCTCGACGAAGGGCGGACCCCCCGCGGCAGGCGGTCTCGCGGCCATCCCGCGGCTCACACGGGGACGGTCGCGACCCGCATCACGACCAGGGCGATGAGCACCGCGGCGGTGATGGCGAAGATCCAGATCTCGCGCGGGCCGAGCGGCCCGCGCAGGCCGCGCTCGCCGAAGCGCATCAGTGCGGCGATCAGCGCGGCCCCGCCGACGAGGCCGCCGACGTGCCCTTGCCAGGAGATGTTCGGGATCGTGAACGTGATCACGAGGTTGAGGACGATGATGAACCCGAGGCTGCGCACGAGCTGCTGCGCCATCAGGTCACGCCCGCGGTTCATGTACGCGTAGGCGAAGAGCGCCCCGAAGAGGCCGAAGATGGCGCCCGACGCCCCCACCGTCGCCGTGCCCGGCGGCGAGGCGACGAGCACCAGCGCCGAGCCGGCGAAGCCGGAGAGGAAGTAGAGCAGGGTGAAGCGCACCGGGCCGACGACGCGCTCGAGGTACCCGCCGGCGATGTAGAGAGCCCACATGTTGAACAGGAGGTGGAAGACGCCGGCGTGGAGGAACATCGCCGAGAACAGGCGCCAGTACTCGTCGTTGAGCGCGACCAGCGCGGGCACGAGGGCGCCGAAGCCGCTCAGGGTGCCGTAGCGCGGCAGCGGCGACCCCATCGCCTGCAGCAGGAAGTCGAGCGCGAAGACGACGACGTTGGCGACCAGCAGGGCGCGCGTGACCGGGGCGCCGACGACCGCGCGCCCGCCCGTCGCCCAGCGCGAACGCATCTGGTCGCGGGTGATGACGCGCGGCCGCGTCGACCCGGCCGACCCGGCCGTCTGCTCCTTCATGCACTCGGGGCAGCGGAACCCGACCGCGGCCGGGATCATGCACTCGTAGCAGATCGGCCGGCCGCAGTTGGCGCACGACACGCCGGTCTCGCGGTCGTGGTGCCGGTAGCAGTGGCGGACCTCGAGGTCGTCGGGCATGGCGAGGTCGAGGTCGGGAGGCAGCTCGGACGGCGGCCCGGAGGGCGGTTCGGACGGCGGCTCGGGCGGCGGCCCGGAGGACGCGGGCGGCGTCGGGTGCTCGAAGTCCGTCATCGTGCCGCCCCGGCCGCGGCGGGGATGCGCTCGAAGAGCTCGAGCAGCCAGTCGGGGAGGGCGACGGCGCGCCCGCTGCCGGCGTCGACGCAGGCCAGCCGCGTCCAGCCGGTCGTGACCAGCTCGCCGTCGCGCCTCACCTCGTAGTCGAAGTCGAACGACGCCGGCCCGACGCGGCCCCTGACGAGCGTGACGTCGAGAAGGTCGTCGAGGCGCGCCGCTCGCCGGTAGCGCACGTGCGCCTCGATCACCGGCAGGTGGAAGCCGCGCGCCTCGACCTCGGTGATCGGGCAGCCGAGCGCGCGCAGCAGCTCGACGCGCGCGACCTCGAAGAACACGAGGTAGTTGGCGTAGTAGGCGACGCCGGCGGCGTCGGTGTCGGCATAGCGCACGCGCACCTGGGTCGTGAAGCGCGGCGCCTCGGGGGCATCCATGGATTCGAGTGTAGCACAGGGCCTCGGGACGACCCGCCCGGCCCCGACGGCGGGCGCGGCGCCGGCAGCGGGGCGGTGGCAGCTCCGGAGGCAAGGCGGGTCGCGACGCCGTGCCG
>DATHSP010000128.1:0-3401 GCA_035464075.1 Thermoleophilia bacterium
ACGACCTCGATCAGGGTGAAGAGCACGACGACCCAGACGAAGGCCGCCGCGGTGACCGTGAAGCCGTCGAGGACCGCGGCAGCGATGAGCAACCCCGCGGCGTTGGCCAGCAGCCGCAGCACGACGGCGGCGAGCAATCTCAGCATGCTGATCTCCTTTCATGTGTCCGCGAGGCCCCGGGCGCATGTGGCGAGAGCGGTCCCGGACGGCCGCGGCCGTCCACTTCCTACCCGCGGCGGAGGACGCCGATGCGCGGGCCCCGCGCCACGGTCGCCGGCCCGCTACGACTGCCGCCTGAAGGCGGCCACGGCCAGCCCGTCCCGGCACGCAGCGCGTACAATGCGGTCGCCTACGCCGCGACAACCGGCCGACCGGGAGGTCGTCACATGACAGCGCAGGTCCTCGGCATCAGCGGCAGCCCCATCTCGGGCGGCAGCACCGACCGCATCGTGCGGCGCGTCCTCGACGCGACCGGCCTCGAGTCCGAGTTCGTCCGCCTCTGGGACCTCGACGTCCACCCCTGCAAGGCCTGTCTCGCCTGCGCGGCCTCCAACGTCTGCACCGGCTTCGACGACGATTGGCTGCCGCTGGCGACGAAGATCGTACGGGCCGACGCCCTGGTCCTGGGCGGCTGGGCGCCGTTCAACATCCTCGACGCGCGCACCAAGACCGTGCCCGAGCGCATGTTCTCGCTCCGCCACTCGATCCTGTTGGGCGCCGGCAAGATGGGGGTCGCCGTCGTCACCGGCACCGTCGACCCAGTGCCCATCGCCGACGGCCTGCTGGCCTGGTTCGCGACGGAGGGGCTGCGACCCCTCGGCCGCGTCACGCCGGCGGGCACCGACCCGTGCTGGTCCTGCGGCTTCGGCGATGCTTGCGTGCAGGGGGCGCCCGTGCCTCTCGTGCGCGGCGAGTACGACCTCTTCGAGTATCCCTACGCGGACCGGCTCCCGGCGCCCGACGACTTCGTCATCTCCCCCGAGGTCATCCCGCCCCCGGTGGAGGATCAGGCCCATGTCGTGGCCGAAGCGGAGAGGCTCGGGCGCGAGATCGCCGCCGGCGCGAGGCAGAGCGAGAGCGAGCGGCGCAGGGCTCTCGAGGGGGCCGCACCCGGAGCCGCGTCACTCGAGCCGCTCCCGCGACTCCGCGCGCTGCTCGACGCCGGGGCGGCGGGAGTACCCGTGGACGTGGGCGAGGAGCTCTCCGCGCTCCTCGCGCGGGCCGGCGAGCAGGCGGCCCGCGGCGCCGCACGCGGCGCCGTGATCAGCCTGCTCGCCCTCGGCCGCAAAGCGTTGCTGCGCAGCGACGAGCGGCCGGCGACGGAGCTTCTCGTCACCGAGGTGCGGCACGCCGTCGCCGACCTCTACGAGGCGGCGACCGAGAAGTAGAGGCTTCCCGACGGTCGGGTCGGCGGTCGGCGCGGCAGTCGGGTCGGCGGTCGGCGCGGCGGTCTCCCGAGCGGGGTGTCCGCCGGCCCAGCCGTCCCCGTCAGGACAGACGGAAGCGCGCGACGGCCACGCTGAAGAGGACCGCCGACCAGGCGAGAGCCAGGCCGAAGGCAGGCAGCACATCGGCGACCCCGTAACCCTGCGCGATGATGCCGCGCAGGCCGTCGAGGATCCACGCGGTCGGCAGCAGGTGCCCGACGGAGCGGAACGCGTCGCCGGTGATCTCGAGAGGGAACCAGGCGCCGGAGAGGGCCGAGACGCCCATCGACGTGAGCACGATGCCGGCGACGAGGGCCTGCTCGCTGGAGAGCAGCGAGGCGAGCAGCAATCCGAGTGACGACGCCACGAGCGAGAGCGCGATCATCATGAGGAGCAGCGCGGCCGGGTCGTTCAGGTAGTCCACGCCGAAGAAGAGTTGGCCGACCCCTATGAGGAGGATCTGCTGCAGGAACGTCAGGGCGAACATGCCGCCCATCTTGCCGGCGATGAGCTCCCAGCGCCGCACGCGGGTCGTCATCAGCCGGCGGAGGGTGCCGTTCCTGCGCTCCATGATGATGGCCATCCCGGCCGTCATGAGGCTGAACATGATGAAGTTGACGATCATGCCGGGCGAGCTGAGCGTGAAGCCGGTGGGTACCTGGCCGGCGGCGGCGGTCGCGCTGACGGTCTCGAGCGCGACCGCCGGCTGCCGCATCGCCTGCGTGGCGACGGCGCGCGCGATCTCCGGGACCTCGTCCAGACCGGCGGCCTGCGCGCCGATCCGGGCGGCGCGGTCGGCGGCCACGAGGTCGCCGGCCGCCGCCCGCACCTCGGCGGCGATCGCCTGTGCGCCCGACGACGTCTGGTCGCTGACGATGACGAGCTCGGCGGGCTCACCGGCCTGCACCGCCGCCGAGAACCCCTCGGGGATCAGCAGGCCGGCGGCGGCCCGCCCCTCGGCGATCCACGGATCGAGGTCCGCCGCGCCCTTGGGCACGACGCGCACGGCGTCCGACTCGCGGAGCGCGCGCACGAGCCCCTGCGACTGCGCGCCGCGGTCGGCGTCGTGCACGGCGACAGCGAGACGGTCGCTGCCGCTGCCGAACATCAACCCGAAGAAGGCCGTGAAGGCGATCGGCATGATGATGATGAAGATCGCCGAGAGCCGGTCGCGGCGCGTCTCGAGCAGGTCCTTTCGGGCGAGCGTGAAGATCCTGTTCACGGCCGCCGCCCCCGGGTCTCGCGTGGCCCTCGCACCCGATGCGCCCGGCTCATGCGTACCGCCTCCTGAACGTCCACACGGCGACCACGAAGAAGGCCGCGGCGAAGGCGAGCGGCACCAGCAGATGGGAGGCGACGTCGGCGAGGTCGCCGCCGCGCATCGCCGCGTCCCAGCCGCGCAGCAGCGGGCCGTTCGGGGTGAACCCCTGGACCTTCGCGTAGGTGCCTGCGGAGGTCGCCGTACCGGTGAAGTTGCCCCCCAGGAGCGCGAGGACGAGGTAGACGCCGGCGCCGATCGCCCCGGCCTGGCCCGGCGTCTTGACGACCCCCATGATCATCAAGGCGAGCCCGCTGGCGACCGCGGCGGTCGCCACGGCCAGCACGGCGACGACGTCGAGCCGCCCCCAGTCGATGCCGAAGAGCACCGCCCCGCCGAGGAGGAGGATGACGAGCTGCACCGTGACGGTGACGAAGACGGAGGTGAACTTGCCGCCCAGGATCACCCCCGCCGGCGTCGGTGTGGTCATCATGCGCGGGAGCGTGCCGTCCTGGTCCTCCGTGATGATGGTGCGCGCGACGTTCGAGGCGCCGAAGAACATGAAGAACACCATCATGCCGGCGAGGATCAGGCCGACGGTCGTCGCGTCCTCGCCCTCGTCCTCGCTCCCGGCGACGTTCGGCGCCTGGTCGGTGATGACGAGCGCCTCGTTCACGCCGCCGTCCTGCACGAAGGCGGCGGCCGCGGCCTGGGCG
>DATHSP010000129.1:0-10761 GCA_035464075.1 Thermoleophilia bacterium
CTCTCTCATGCCCGGATAAGATTCGGTCAAGCTATTGACTGACAGGAGACGCTTCGTCTACCATGCGCCCACAGGGTAGGACGTGGCCCGGGCCATCGGTCGGGAGCTGCAGTCGTCTCGGTCGTTCGCGACCGGCGATGACGCCGGTCACTCGAGGCCGGGTGCGTTGACCGTCTGGCCTAACGAACCCTAGAGTGGTGTCCATAATGGCGTATCGGTCCACTCACCAGCGCCCGGCCATACGCCGGTCGCAGACCCGGGACGCGACGCCAAGGTCTATCAGGGAGGTCGCCTTCGCGAACTCGCTCACGTGCCGCAAGAGTACCGCCCTGGGGGAGGGTCCGCGGCCTTGGGTCCCGGACCGGGGGTGGTCGATCTCCGTTGGGGAAGGGTGATGTGCATGAGCAGTGACGACAAGGGGTTCATCTGGGAGATGGCCGGCACGCGGGTGACGCGACGGAGTCTCCTCAAGGGGGCCGCGGCCTTCGGCGGCCTTGCCGCCCTGGGGCCGGTGGCCGCCGCCTGCGGCGACGAAGAGACCACCGACGACGGCACGGCGGCGGGCGAGCCCAAGAAGGGCGGCTCCCTGCGCGTCGGTATCGTCGGCGGCTCGGCGAAAGACACGGCCGATCCGCACACGGCGTCGTTCGAGCCCGACATCGCGATCCAGTACCAGCTCTACGACGGCCTGACCTCGTTCGACCTGAACGCCCAGGTCGTCAACCGCCTCGCCGAGGAGCTCACGCCGAACGCCGACGGGTCGGTCTGGACCTGCCGCCTCAGGGAGGGCCTCACCTGGCACGACGGCAAGCCGGTGACCGCCGACGATGTCGTCTACTCCTTCGAGCGCATCGTCAACCCCGACGCGCCGATGACGGCCGTGGCCTCGCTCACCGGTCTCGGCAAGGGCGGCACGGTGAAGATCGACGACCGTACGGTCGAGTTCCGCCTCGAGGCGGCGAACGTCATCTTCCCCGAGGGCCTCGCCTTCCGCGGCAGCCAGCTCGTACCGGTCGACTTCGACCCCCAGAACCCGATCGGCTGCGGCCCCTTCAAGCTCACGGGCTTCAAGCCCGGCGAGCAGTTCACCTTCGCCCCGTTCGCGGAGTTCTGGGAAGGGAGCCCCTGGGTCGACGAGCTCACCATCGTCGAGTTCGCCGACGAGACGGCGCGCGTCAACGCTCTCAACAGCGGCGAGGTCGAGGCGATCTCACAGTTGCCGATGACCCAGGCCGCGGTCATCGAGGGCACGAGCGGCCTCGTGCTGCTCAATGCCGAGACCGGCGCCTGGCGGCCGTTCACGATGCGCATCGACATCAAGCCGTTCAGCGACGTGCGCGTACGCGAGGCCTTCAAGCTGATCGTCGATCGCCAGCAGATGATCGACCAGGCTTACAACGGCTTCGGCGCGATCGGCAACGACATGTACGCGCCGTTCGACCCCGGCACTCCCGACTTGCCCCAGCGCGCACAGGATCTGGAGAAGGCCAAGTCGCTGCTGAAGGAGGCCGGCTACGAGGGCCTCACGGTCGAGCTCGTCACCTCCGCCGACGCCCTCGGCGCCGACGAAGTCGCTGCGGCCCAGGTCTTCGCCGAGCAGGCTAAGGGGGCCGGCGTCACCTGCAACGTCAAGAAGGTGGACTCCGGCGTCTTCTACGGTGAGGACTACCTCAGCTGGCCGTTCGCCCAGGACTTCTGGTACACGCGCAACTACCTCGCCCAGGCCGGCCAGTGCACCATGCCCGGGGCACCGTACAACGAGACCCACTGGGAGAACGACGAGTGGCTGGCCATCGTCAAGGAGGCCTTCGCCACCGTCGACGACGCCGCGCGCAACGAGCTCATCGGCCAGGCGCAGACGATGGAGTACGAGCTCGGCGGCTACATCATCTGGGCATTCCGCAACCAGGTGGACGCCCACTCCGACAAGATCGCCGGGCTCACACCCGACAAGCTCGGCGTGCCCGTCGGCCGCTTCGGCTTCAAGGACGTCTACTTCGTGTGAGGCCGGCGGCACCCTTGCTCGACAGGCGGCGGGCGCCGGCACTCCCTCCGGCGCCCGCCGTCCCCCGGGCGGCCCCGCGGACGCCCGCGACCTGTCGCCGGCGCCTCGTTGACGGCGCCCAGTCGGGCATCTAGCATGGAGCCGCCCCGAGTGACCACCCGGGTGGATATCGCCGGATGTCGCCGCGTGCGGGTCCGGTCAGGCTGAGGTGCGCCGTGCGCACCGGCCGGCGCGATCGCCGCCCGGGCGCGCACTTGGGCGCGACCGCTGACGGATGGAGGTGACCAGACCTAGTGCCACCGCTCCTCAAGCTGATCCTGATCCGGCTCGGGTTGGGCCTGCTGACGCTCTTCCTCGTGTCTATCGTGGTCTTCGCCGCGACCCAGGCGCTGCCCGGCGACACGGCGCGCGCGATCCTCGGCAAGGAGGCCGCGAACGTGGCGCGCTACGAGGCGCTGCGTGAGCAGCTCGGGCTGAACGAGCCGATCGCCGTGCAGTACGTCAACTGGTTGGGCGGCGTCCTCACCGGCGACCTCGGCGACTCGCTCGTCCAGGACAAACCGGTCACCGAACTCCTCTCGCGCCGCGTCCTGAACACCGCGGTGCTGGTGCTCCTGGCCGCCCTGCTCAGCATCCCGATCTCGCTCCTGTTCGGCTCCGTCAGCGCTCTGCGCCGAGACTCCAAGTTCGACCTCTCCGTCTCCGTCGGCAGCCTCTCGCTCGCGGCCCTGCCCGAGTTCGTCATCGGCATCGTGCTCATCCTGCTGTTCGCCACCCAGGTGTTCAACTGGCTGCCTGCGGTGTCGCGCATCGACCCCGACGAGCCCATCTTCCTGCAGCTCGAGCTCTTCATCCTGCCGGCGATCACCCTGACCCTCGCGGTCGCTCCCTACATCACCCGCATCCTCCGCGCCTCGATGATCGAGGTGCTCGAGAGCGAGTACGTGATGATGGCCCGCCTCAAGGGGCTGGTGGAGCGCATCGTGCTCTGGCGTCACGCGCTGCCCAACGCCCTCGCCCCGGCCTTGCAGGTCACCGCCCTCAACCTCGCCTGGCTGGCCGGCGGCGTGGTCGTGGTCGAGTACCTCTTCGGCTTCCCGGGCATCGGCTCTGCCTTGGTCGACGCGGTCGCCAACCGCGACATGCCGATGGTCCAGGCCGTGTGTCTGCTCATCGCCGGCGTCTACGTGGTCGCCAACCTGACCGCCGACATCCTGACGATCCTCGTCAGCCCCCGACTGAGGACCGGTCTGCGATGAGCGACGTGACCGCGATCACCGACTCCGAGCTGGTCGGGCTCGAGGCCGTCCACGCCGGCCGGCGCCGCGCCGAGTGGGTCATGACGGCCCAGGAGGCGTGGGGCATGGGCCGCACCAAGGTCGGCGTCGGCATCTTCGCCTTCATCGTCGCGCTCGCCGTCGTCGGCCCCTGGGTCGCCCCCTACTCGCCGACCGAGTTCGTGGGGCTGCCGTTCTCACCCCCGTCGTCGGGCATCTGGCTCGGCACCGACTACATCGGCCGCGACGTCGTCACGCGCGTGCTCTACGGCGGCCGCACCGTGATCACCCTCGCCCTCGCGGCGACCGTCATCGGCCTCGGCGTGGGCGTCACCCTCGGCCTCATCACCGGCTACGCGCGGCGCTGGGTCGACGAGACCATCATGCGCATCCTCGACGTCGTCCTCGCCTTCCCACAGATCGTGCTCACGCTGCTCTTCGTCTCGATCGTGGGCCCCAAGCTCTGGCTCATCGTGCTCATGGTGGGCATCAGCCACGCGCCCCGCATCGCCCGCGTCGCCCGCGCCGCCACCCTCGAGGTCGCGCAGCGCGACTTCGTGCGCGCCGCCGAGGCGTTCGGCGTGTCGCGCCTGAAGATCATCTTCAGCGAGATCCTGCCGAGCACGACGAGCCCGCTGCTCGTCGAGTTCGGCCTGCGGCTCACCTACTCGATCGGCCTCATCGCCGCGCTCTCCTTCCTCGGCTTCGGCATGCAGCCGCCGGCCGCCGACTGGGGCCTCATGATCAACGAGAACCGCATCGGCATCACCATCCAGCCGTGGCCGGTGTTCATGCCGGTGCTGCTGATCGGCATCCTGACCATCGGCACCAACCTGATCGCCGACGGCATGGGGCGGGCGCTGATCGGCATCGAGCGCGACACGGGGGGTACGTGATGGCGACCGTGTCCACCGCCGGCCCCGCGGCGGGCGCCGAGGGCGAGGTCGTCCTCACCGTCGAGGGCCTCACCATCGTGCTCGACCCCTCGGGCCGCAACATCGACGACGAGGTCTCGCTGTGGATCCGCCAGGGCGAGGTCCTCGGCCTGGTGGGCGAGTCGGCCTCGGGCAAGACCACCGCCGCCACCAGCCTGCTCGCCCACCAGCGCCGCGGGGCGAAGATCTCCGGCGGTGAGATCACGATCGACGGACGCGACGTGCTCGCCCTCGCAGACGACGAGCTGCGCACCATCCGCGGCGGCCTCATCAGCTACGTGCCCCAGGACTCCTCGGCCTCCCTGAACCCGGCCCTGCGCATCGGCACCCAGCTCATGGAGATCCTCGAGGCGCACGACTTCGGCGGCTCGGGCGCCGAGCGCGAGGCGCGCCTCGCCGAGATGATGGCCGAGGTGCTCCTGCCCTCCGACCGCGACTTCCTGCGCCGCTACCCGCACCAGCTCTCCGGCGGCCAGCAGCAGCGCGTGGCGATCGCCATGGCGTTCGCCAACCGGCCCAAGGTGATCGTCCTCGACGAGCCGACCACGGCCCTCGACGTGACCACCCAGGCGCACGTCCTCGACACGATCCGCGACCTCACGAAGCAATACGGGGTCGCGGCGCTCTACGTCACCCACGACCTTGCCGTGGTCGCCAACCTCGCCGACCGCATCGCCGTGATGTACGCGGGGCGCATCGTCGAGATCGGCACCAAGCAGGAGCTCTTCGAGCTCGGCCAGCACCCCTACACGCGCAAGCTGCTCAGCTCGATCCCCGACATCACCGGCGAACGCGCCCTCAAAGGCATCCCCGGCTGGGCTCCGCGTCCCGGGCAGCGGCCGCCGGGCTGCGCCTTCACGCCGCGCTGCAGCTGGGCGATCGAGAAGTGCAGCGAGGCGTTCCCTCCGGTCGAGGGTCCGACCGCCGAGCACCGCGTGCGCTGCTGGCGCTGGCGCGAGGTCGGCGCCCAGACGGCCGAGACCGACGTCGTCCTGCGCGACCGGAGCCTCGACGCCTGCGATACGGCCGAGAAGACGGTCATCAGCGTGCGCGACGTCATCGCCTACTACCAGCACAAGGAGACCCTGCACGACATCGACGTCACCCTCTGCGAGCGCCGCTGTCTCTCGCTGGTCGGCGAGTCGGGCTCGGGCAAGACGACGCTGGCGCGCTGTATCGCCGGCCTGCACCAGCACAAGATCGTCGGCGACATCGAGTTCATGGGCAAGCCCCTGGCGCGCGACGCCCGTGATCGCCCGCGGGCGACGCGCCAGGCGATCCAGTACATCTTCCAGAGCCCCTACAGCTCGCTGAACCCGCGCAAGACCATCCGCCAGATCCTCGCCGCGCCATTGAAGGTCTTCTTCGACCTCTCGCGCGACGAGATGGAGGCGCGCATGGAGAAGGCGCTCGAGCAGGTGGCGCTCGACGCCACCCTCCTGAACCGCTACCCCGACCAGCTCTCCGGCGGCGAGCGTCAGCGCGTCGCCATCGCCCGTGGGCTCGCCGCCGAGCCCACGGTCCTGGTCTGCGACGAGGTCACGAGCTGGCTCGACGTCAGCGTGCAGGCGGCGATCATCGAGCTGCTCGCCGACCTGCAGCGCGAGATGGGTCTCTCGATGCTCTTCGTGACCCACAACCTCGCCCTGGTGCGCTCGATCAGCCAGGAGGTCGCGGTCATGAACGAGGGCCGCATCGTCGAGCACGGCGGCGTCGATGCCGTCCTCGAGGACCCGCAGGCCGACTACACGAAGAAGCTGCTCTCGGACACGCCGACGGTCTAGCCCGGGAGACTCGAATGCGACAGACGACGCGGTGGCTGTCGGCCGCCGAGCGCGACCTCCTCGTCGACTCCGCCTTCGCGCTACTCGAGGAGGTCGGCCTCGGCCTCAAGGGCAGCGCCTCGCTGGGCGCTCTGGCGGACGCGGGGGCGGCCGTCGACGAGGCGACGTCGATCGTGCGATTCCCGCAGGACCTCGCACGTGCCACGATCGCCGCCTGCCCGCGCTCGTTCACCCTGGGCGCTGCCGTCGAGGAGCTTGACGTGACGCTCGCCGAAGGCGCGGCGTCGCGCTTCTGCCCGGGCGGCTGCGGCGCCTTCGTTCTCGACGACGAGACCGGAGAGCGGCGGCCGTCCACCCTGGCCGACCTCCGTCGCGGCGTCGCCGTCCTCGACGAGCTCCCCGAGGTCGACGTCCTGTGGACGCCGGTCTCCGCCACCGACCTGCCCCTCGAGGGCCGGGAGGTGGCGGAGCTCGGCACCGTCGTGCTCGAGACACGCAAGCACGTGGTGCTCGTCGAGTCACCGTCCGATGCCGCCGTCCTGCGCAGGCTGGCCGCGGCACTCGCCGGCGATCTTGAGCGCTTCGCCGCGCGGCCGCGGTTCAGCACGCTGTTCACCGTGGCCTCGCCGCTGCGGATCGAAGGCCGGCTCCTCGACATCCACGCCCAGGCGGCGGCGTTCGGGTCGCCGGTCCTCGTGTACTCGGTGACGCTCTCGGGGGCGACGGCCCCGGTCACCCCGGCGGGGACCGTCGCGCAGACGCTCGCCGAGGTGCTGGGCGGCGGCGTCGCCATCGCTCTCCTCGCTCCCGGCGCCAGGGTGGTCCCCGGTCCTTCGCCGACCTCGCTCGACATGCACAGCGGTCAGGCGTGCTACGCCTCGCCGGAGGCGGCGGTCATGGCCGCCGCCTGCGTCGAGGTCCTCCACCATCTCGGGCTGCCGGTCAGTGCCCCGGGCATGGCCACGGAGGCCAAGCATCTCGGCGTCCAGGCGGGGTTCGAGAAGGGTCTGAAGGGTCTCACCGTCGTGGCCGCCGGGGCCGACCTGCTGAGCGGCGGGATCGGCATGATCGGCACCTCCAACACGCTCTCCCTGCCGCAGATCGTCGTCGACGGGGAGATCGCCGCCCGCATCCGCCGCATGACCGGCCATTTCGAGATCTCAGCGGAGACCGTCTTGGCCGACCGCGTGGCGGCGGTCGGCGTCGGCGGCAACTTCCTCGGCGAGCCGGAGACCCGGCGCAGGATCCGCGCCGGGGAGCACCTGCGGCCGGTGGTGTCAGACCGCCAGGCCTACGAGACCTGGCGTGCCGCGGGACGCACGGAGCTCGATCTCGCCCGGGACCGCGTCCGGGACCTCCTCGAACAGCACGAGTGCCGCGGGCCGTGGGCGGACGAGCGAACGGCGGCCCGCGTGCGTGAGATCTGCGGCACGGCCGCCGATGGCACCGCCTGAGCGGTCGGCGCCGGGGTAGGGCGAAAGCGGGCGGCGCAGGGAGTGACCGGCGGCCGCCTGGCCCCCACGGGCGCATCCTTGACAGGCAGGATGCCCTGCATATGATGTATCCACCCGGGTGGATGGACACGCGCGCGGCCCGCCCGCGCGACGCCCGGGCCGCACCGGCCGCCACGACGAGGGAGGAGTGCCCGCTGTGAGCACGATCATCACGCGGATGGGGGACGCCGCCACGGTCGAGATGACCGCCGACGAGCTGCGCCGAGACATCGTCGAGGGCTCGGAGGCCGCGGCCGCCAAGGGCAAGGTCCCCGTCCTCGAGGAGCGCGAAGTCGACTACCTCGTCGAGATGTTCACGAGCCCCAGCCGCATCTGGGGGGTCGAGCGCGGCCACGAGGCGATCCTCACCAAGGACGGCTCGACCAACACGATCTGTTCGTCGCGCCTCTCGAGCGGCGTCTGCGCGCCGCTCAACCGCGAGGCCGCGGTGCGTCTCTTCGAGACGGCCTTCGCCTTCGACACGATGGAGGTCGGGCACACCGACTACTCGGTCAAGCCGGCCAAGTTCCTCGCCAGCCTCGAGGCGCAGCACCTCGACCTGCTGCAGCACGTCACCGTCCTGCCGCTCTTCTACGGCTTCATGCCGAACCTGGGCCTGTACTACCGACCCGACGGGCCGTACCCGAACCCGTCGGACCTCCTGCCGATGGGCAAGATCGACGAGGCGCGCGCCGCGCAGGAGGAGGCGCTCGAGGCCTGTCGCGAGGACGTCGTCTGGCTCAGCCGGCAGATGATCGACGTCGCCGCCGACGGTATCAACTACGACACCGTGGCCTCGACCGGCGACGCCGACTTCCTCGCGACCCTTCGGGCGTGCGAGGAGATCAGCTCGACCACCGACCTGCCGGTCGAGATCGGCATGGCCGCCGAGATGGTGCTCGGTTTCCACGGCGAGCTCGAGTACGACGGCGTACGGCTCGCCGGCCTCTGGCCCCACCAGCAGCTGAAGCTGGTCGAGAAGGCCGGCGCGGCGATCTTCGGCCCCGTGGTCAACACCAACACGCGCAAGTCGTGCGCCTGGAACGTCGCCCGGGCGGTGACCTTCGTGAAGGCGGTCACGGCCGAGGCGACGATCCCGATCCACCCCAACGTCGGCATGGGTGTCGGCGGCGTACCGACGTGTGAGGTCGTGCCCGCCGACATGGTCTCCCGCGCCAGCGCGGCGATGATCGAGATCGGCAAGGCCGACGGGTTGTAGGTGGGCACTGGCGACCCCAGCGGCATGGGGCTGGCGCATGCCCTCGCCTCGTCGATGGGCGGCATCAAGACCACCGGAGACCTGGTGGCCCGGATGCAGCTCAACAAGATGAGGCTCCCGGAGGCGAAGCGCTACGTGGCCGACAAGCTCGGCGTCAGCCTCCTCGACCTGTCGGACTCGACGGTGATGCGCACCCTGCGCGAGGAGCTCGACATCGGCGTCGTCACCGCGGTGCCGGGGCTCGCCAAGGGACTCGAGGCCAAGGCGCGCATCGCCCAGCTGCTCGACATCCGCATCAACTGCGTCGAACGGATGAAGGAGAAGATCGGCGCCCCACTACGGTAGTGCCCGGGCGCCCTATCGGCGCCCTTCCCACCCCGACGCGGGCCCCTCCCCCTCCACGACCGGAGCCCCGCCGGCGGTCGCAGCCGCCTCCATCTCCCCTTTGGGGGCGGCTGCGACCCTCCCGAATGCCGACCGGAGGTGAGCCACATGAGACGTAATCCGCAGGCCGGGCGGCGCCGCTTCGGCGCCCTCAGCCTCGAGATGTTCACCGAGGACGAGCTCGTCGACATCCACCAGGCGACGCTCGAGGTCCTCTGGGACACGGGGGTCTTCGTCGAGGACGGAGAGGCGCGCGGGCTGTTCGCCGCCGCCGGCTGCGCGGTCGACGACGGGACGAAGGTCGTGCGCATCCCGCCGCACGTCGTCGAGGCGGCGATCCGCAGCGCGCCGTCGACGCTGCTCCTCGCCGGGCGCGATCCCGCCAACGACTTCGTGATGGGGCCGGGGCGGGTCGGCTTCACCAACTTCGGCGAGGGCATCAAGGTCGTCGACGTCGAGACCGGGGAGTTGCGCGAGCCGACCAAGCAGGACGTCGGCGACTCCGCCCGCGTGGTCGACGCGCTGCCCGAGGTCGACGTGTACGAGCGCGCCATCGGCGCGCACGAGGTGCCGCAATCCGTCGTGCAGCTGCACAACGCCGAGATGGCGTTCACCAACACGAGCAAGCACGTCTTCATGGGCCCGGGCAACGGCGAGCTGCTCACGCGCATCGTCGACATGGGGGCGGCGATCGCCGGCGGCATGGCCGCCTTCCTGCGCCGCCCGCTCATCTCGTTCATCACCTGCCCCGTCAGCCCGCTCAAGCTCGTCCAGGACACCTGCGAGATCATCATGGGCGCGGCGCGCACGGGCACGGCGGTGAACGTGCTCTCGATGGCGATGGCCGGCGGTTCCTCGCCCGTGACCCTCGCCGGCACGATCGTCACGCACAACGCCGAAGTGCTCGCCGGGGTCACGCTCTCGCAGCTGACGAAGGAGGGGGCGGCCGTCATCTACGGGAGCTCGACGACGGCCATGGACCTCCGCCTCGCCGCCGCCTCCGTGGGCAGTCCCGAGTGCGCGCTGATCAACGCCGGCGTCGCCTGCCTCGCGCGCTTCTACCTGCTGCCCAGCTGGGTCGCCGGTGCGTAGGGCGACGGCAAGATCGTGGACGCGCAGTCCGGCCACGAGAAGACGCTCACAGGCCTTCTGCCGGCGTTGGCAGGCGCCAACCTGATCTACGGCCTGGGGATGCTCGAGTCGGGCATGACGATCGATTACGGCCAGCTGGTGCTGGACCACGAGTTCGCGCGCTTCATCAAGCAGTCGGTCGCCGGCATCCCGGTGAGCGACGAGACGCTGATGGTGGAGGAGATCAAGAAGGTAGGCGCCTTCGGCGACTTCCTCAGCCTCGACAGCACGATGAAGTACATGCGCGGGCAGTCGCAGCCCAGGTTCATCGACCGCCGCGTCAGGGACGAGTGGGTGGCGGCCGGTTCGACCGACGTCTACCGGCGCGCCCTCGACGAGGCGCGCCGGATCCTCGCCGAGCACCGGCCGCTGCCGCTGCCCGACGGGGCCGCCGACGAGCTGCGCCGCATCGTCGACGAGAGCGAGCGGGAGCTCGCGACAGACTGACGATCCGCGGCGCCCGAGGCCGGGGGCAGCGCGCGATCCGACTGACGGTCGGCGGCGGGGCGGTCGCGTGCGCGACCGCCCCGCCG
>DATHSP010000130.1:0-2338 GCA_035464075.1 Thermoleophilia bacterium
TTGCCGCCGCCGAGCACCACGCGTCCCTCCTCGTGGCCCAGGGCGCAGTACTCGAGCACGCTGCGGTACTGCTTCTCGCTCGACAGCGCGGTGACGTCGAAGTCGTCCACCGCCGGGCCGACCGTGAGCCGCTCGGTCGCCGCCACGAACGCCGCCAGCATCTCGTCGTGGATCTCGTCGACCAGGATGAGCCGCGACATCGCCGAGCACTTCTGGCCGTTGTAGCCGAACGCCCCTTGGACGGCGGCCGCGACGGCGACCTCGAGATCGGCGGTCTCGTCGACGATCATCGCGTCCTTGCCACCGAGCTCCATGAAGGCCTTCTTGATGTGGCGCTGACCCGGGTGCACCTTGGCCGCTCGCTCGTGGATGCGCAGCCCGACCCCGACGGAACCGGTGAAGTTGACGAAGCGCGTCCGCACGTCGTCGACGAGCGAGTCGCCCATGCCCTCCTCGGTGCCGGTGAGCAGGTTGACGACGCCGGCGGGCCAGCCCGCCTCCTCGATGCACTCGAGGAACACGCCGGCGATCACCGGCGTGACCCGCGAGGGCTTGAGGACGATCGTGTTGCCGGCGGCGACCGGGCCCATGGATGTGCCCACCATGATGGCCAGAGGGAAGTTCCACGGCGGGATCACGAGCCCCACGCCGATCGGCTCGAGCGTCGTGACGTTGTCCTCGCCCGGGAACGGTGTCGTCACGCGCGGAGGCTCGAGCTCGAGTGCCTGGCGTGCGTAGTACTCGACGAAGTCGATGGCCTCGGCGACGTCGGCGTCGGCCTCGCGGTAGTTCTTGCCGGCCTCGTAGGTCTCCCAGGCGCAGAACTCGAGCCGGCGGCGGCGCATGATCGCCGCCAGGCGCCACAGCGCACGGGCGCGGGCCGCGGCGGACCACGAAGACCACACCGCGAAGCCGGCCTCGGCCGCGGCGAACGCGCGGTCGACCTCGGCGGCGCCCGCCATCGACACCCGGCCGATGACGCGCGAGGGGGCGCACGGGTCGACGGAGTCGAACGTTCGGCCGGTCTCGACGCGCTCACCGCCGATGATCAGGGGCCAGGTCTTGCCGAGCTTCTCGGCGACCTCGTCGAGGGCGATGCGGTAGGCATCGCGCGCATGGGGATCGCGGAGGTCGGTGAACGGTTCGGGGGAGAAGGGGATGACGGTGGACATGGGGCCTCCTTGGGCGTGCTCAGCCGAGGATGCCACGCAGCACGACGGCCGCGTTGGCGGGGCGCTCGGCCAGCCGGCGGCTGAAGTAGCCGTACCAGTCGGCGCCGACGGGGACGTACAGGCGTACCGGGTGGCCGTCGTCCACCAGGCGCTGCTGGAGCCTCGGCCGCACGCCGTAGAGCAGCTGCAGCTCGTAGCGCTCGCGCTCGAGCCGGGCGCCGCGCACGTAGGCGGTGGCCTCGCGGAGGATGCCGTCGTCGTGGGTGGCGACGTTCACCTTGGCGCCGAGCTGCCAAGCGCGTTCACACAACGCCATGTAGGTGCGGCGGATCGCAGCACCATCGTGCAGCGCCACGCCCGCCGGCTCGTGGTAGGCGCCCTTGACGATGCGCAGCTCGCTCCCCGCCGGGGCGTCGGCGAGCAGGGCCTCCAGGTCGGCCGGCGTCCGGTGCAGGTAGGCCTGCAGGACGGTCGAGCTGCGGTGAGCACCTGCGCGGCGCAGCTGGCCGAGCAGCTCCAGGGTGCCGTCGACGAAGCGATGGTCCTCCATGTCGAGGCACACGCGCCCGCCGGCCGCCTCTGCGCGACGCGCGAGGTCGACCGCCAGCCCTGCGGCCAGCTGCGGGTCGAAGGCGAGCCCGAGCTGCGTCGGCTTGATGCTGAGGACCGGAGGCAATCCGGCGCGCGCGAGGGTCTCGATCGTGGTCGCGACGCCGCCCGCCATCGCCTCCGCCGACGCGCGTTCCGACACGTACTCCCCGAGGACGTCGACGATGAGCGAACGCCCCTGCTCGGCCAGCGCCCGCAGGGTGGGCAGCGCGTCGTCGATGCTCTCGCCCGCGACGAAACGGCGGGCCCCCTGGCGCCAGCCGTGCCGGCGCGACCAGCGCTCGACGGGTCCGATCGCGGCGACGCCGAGGACGGCCCGGCGGTAGAGGTTCAGCACGCGCGCACCGCGCGGCGGTCGGCTCGGCTGCGAGGTTCCTGGGGTCGCTGCACACCCCAGTGTACCGGCAATCGACCCCGAGTAAGACTTCGCACCGCCCTGCCGCGCCGTCGTTGGTAGCGTGCCTCACGCGGGCGATCGATCGGGACGGTCGCCTCTATGCGCGGAGGTCGGCGCTTGCAGGTACTGTTCGTGCGGCACGGGGAGACGGACTACGACG
>DATHSP010000131.1:0-5411 GCA_035464075.1 Thermoleophilia bacterium
GCCGCTCATGGGCGGGTGCCTCCCTCGCGTCGTTCCTCGTCGCGCGGCCGGCCTCCCGGCCGGCCGCGCGAGACACCCTATCACAGCCCCGTTGCCCGCCCTCGGCGGCCGCCGATAGACTCGGGGCGCCCTGCCGATCCGTCCCGGAGGCGCCCATGCCGGCGGTCCGCACCCAGTTCCCTCACGAGGTCGACCTGCTCGAGTACGTGTGGATCCCCATGTCAGACGACGCCCGTCTCGCCGCCCGCGTCTGGCTGCCGCGCGACGCCACGTCGGCCCCCGTCCCCGCCATCCTCGAAGCCCTCCCCTATCGCCTGAGCGACGGCACGGCGGCGCGCGACGCGCCCATCCATCGCTACCTCGCCGGGCACGGCTACGCCTGCGTGCGCGTCGACCTGCGCGGCGCCGGCGAGTCGGACGGCCTGCTCACCGACGAGTACGCCCCCCAGGAGCAGCGCGACCTCCTCGAGGTCATCGCCTGGATCGCCGCCCAGTCGTGGTGCGACGGCAACGTGGGGATGACCGGCATCTCCTGGGGCGGCTTCAACAGCCTGCAGCTCGCCGCCCTGCGGCCGCCGGCGCTCAAGGCGGTCATCACCGCGATGTCGACCGACGACCGCTACGCCGACGACGTCCACTACAAAGGCGGCTGCGTGCTCGCCACCGACCTGCTCCACTGGAGCTGTTGCATGCTGAACTGGCAGTGCCAGCCGCCGCACGAGGTCGCCGTCGGCGAACGCTGGCGCGAGCTCTGGATGCAGCGTCTCGAGCACAACGAGCCCTGGGTCCACCACTGGCTCGCCCACCAGCGCCGCGACGACTACTGGCGACACGGCTCGGTCTGCGAGGACTACGGCGCCATCGAGCTGCCGGTCTACGCGATCGGCGGCTGGATCGACGGCTACACGAACTCCGTGTTCCGCCTCCTCGCAGGGCTCGAGGGGCCGCGCAAGGGGCTCATCGGCCCCTGGCCGCACACCTGGCCGATGCAGTCGGTCCCCACGCCCGAGATCGGCTACCTCCAGGAGGCCCTGCGCTGGTGGGACCACTGGCTCAAGGGCATCGACACCGGGATCATGGACGAACCGATGCTGCGCGTGTGGATGGAGGACTACGTGCCGCCGCAGCCGCTGCTCGAGCACCAGCCGGGGCGCTGGGTGGCCGAGGAGGAGTGGCCGTCGCCACGGATCGCCGCGCACGCCCTGCGGCTCGACGCCGACGGGGTGCTGCGGGAGGCCGCGGGCGGCGGTGCGCCCGACCCCCAAGCCGGCGGCGCGGGCACCACGGGCGGCGGTGCGGATCGCGGCGCCGAGAGGAGCGCCGGTCCAGTCATCGACCGCGAGGCCGCGGCGGCCAACGGCGCCGACGAGCGCGGCCGGCTGCGCATCCGCGGCGCCCAGCTCTGCGGCGCCGACGCCGGCGCCTGGTGCGCCGAGGCGCAGCCGTCCGACTGGGCACCCGACCAGCGCGCCGCCGAGGGTCAGTCGCTGGTCTTCACCTCGGCGCCACTCCCTGCGGGCCTCGAGATCCTCGGCCACCCGGTGCTGAGCCTGCGCTTCGCGAGCGACCGCCCGCTGGCCCTCGTGGCGGCGCGCCTCGCCGACGTCGCTCCCGACGGCGTCTCGCGCGTCGTCGCGCAGCAGGTCTTCAACCTGACGCACCTCGCCGGTCACGCCGCGCCGCAGGCGCTCGAGCCCGGCCGGGAGTACGAGGCGACGGTGCCGCTCGACGCCGTCGCCCACGCCTTCCCCGCCGGACACCGCCTGCGCCTGGCCCTCTCGCCCACCTACTGGCCGTGGGCCTGGCCGTCGCCCGAGCCCGTGACGCTCGAGGTCGTCGCCGGCGACTCGCGGCTCGAACTGCCGGTGCGGCCGCCGCGCGACGCCGACGCGGAGTTGCCCGCCTTCGGGCCGCCGGAGGTCGCCGCCGGGCTCGGCGAGCGCACCGTCGGCGGCGGGCCCGGCGGCCGCACGTACACGCGCGACCTCGCCGGCGACAGCCTCACCTGGACGTTCACGTACGTGGACGGCGGGGCCGTCGTGCTGCCGAACGGCTGGGAGACCGAGGAGCACAACGAGGTGAGCTACGCGATCCGCGAGGGCGACCCCCTCAGCGCCGGCGTCTCCGTGACCGTCGAGTCGGAGCTGACCCGCGGCGCCCAGGGGCGGTTCCACATCGTCGCCCGTGGGGAGATGACCTGCGACGCGCAGCACTTCTACGTCAAGGACAGCGTCTCGGTGCGCGAGGGCGGCGTGCGATCGGCATCGAGCGGCGAAGACCCGGGCGGTCCGGCGGCGGTCCCGGGAGAGGACGCCGCCGCGGGAGCCGATGGTGCGGGAGCCGACGACGAGCGCGAGGTGTTCGCGCGCACCTGGGAGCGCAGCTTCCCCCGCGACATGGTCTGAGAACGAAGGCTGACGGCGTCCGGCGGCGAGCCAGGGCCGCGCCCGACGGCGAGAGGAGGACGGCATGTACATCGGCGCCCACGTGAAGGCCTCGGGCGGAGTCTGGAAGGCGATCGAGAACGGGGTCGAGCTGGGCTGCGAGGCCGTGCAGTTCTTCGCCGGGAGCCCGCGTACCTGGGCGCCGATGGTCTACAAGGAGAAGGACGCGGCGCGCTTTCGCGAAGCGCGCGCCGCGTCCCCGATCCGCTACGCCGTCGTCCACACGATCTACCTGATCAACCTGGCGACGACCAACGAAGAGTTCTACGAGAAGTCGGTCGCCGCCCTCGTCGGCGCCGCGCGTTCGGCCGAGCAGCTCGGCGCCGACGCGATCGTCACCCACATCGGCTCGCACCAGGGCGCGGGCTTCGAGGCCGGCCTCGCGCGCGTGCAGCACGCCCTCGGCGAAGTGCTCGAAGAGGTCGGAGACTCCGCGGTGCGCGTGCTGCTCGAGGACACGGCCGGCGCCGGCGGCACGATGGGCGTCGACTTCGACGAGCTCGGGGCGATGATCGACTCGGTCGGCGGCGACCCGCGCGTCGGGCTCTGCCTCGACACCTGCCACCTCTTCGCCGCCGGGTTCGACCTGCGCACCCGCGAGGGGATCGACCGGGCGCTCGAGGCGCTCGACAGGGCCTGCGGCATCGAGCGCCTCGAGCTCCTCCCCTTCAACGACTCGAAGACGCCGCTGGGCTCGAACCGCGACCGGCACGCCAACATCGGCGAGGGTGAGCTCGGCGTCGACGCCTTCCGCGAGATCGTGAACCATCCGGCCTTCGCCGGGCTGCCGGGCATCCTCGAGGTGCCCGGCTTCGACGGCGAAGGCCCCGACCTGCGCAACGTCGAGCTGCTGCGCAGCCTGCGGAGCGACGCGTGAGCGCGGACACGCGGCGCACCGTCGTCATCGCCCAGACCACCGACCACGCCCTCGCCCACATCTGGCGCACGGCGCTGGAGGCCGAAGGGATCCCGGCGATCGTCTCCGGCGAGTTCCTCGGCCGCCTCTACGCCGGCATACCCCAGGTCGCGGCGATCACCGTCACGGTCTTCGAGGAGGACGCGGAGCGCGCCGCCGCCCTGCTCGCCGCCGACGCCGACGATCCAGGCGCGGAGGACGAGCCGAGTTAGGCGGCGATCCGGCCGACGATGGCCGGTCGTCGGCCGACGGCGATGCGCCGGGCGAGGGCGCCCATCGCGCGCGCTGAGCCCGCGGCCACGGCGCGCGCCTGCGTCCGGCCGGCGCCGGGATCCGCGCGACGCCCGTCCCGGTGCCCCGTCGGGGGCCGGGTATACTCGGGGTGCGCCACACGGCGCCACCGCCACTCCGGACTGTGAGGTGACGCGATGGATCTGGTCCCAGTGACGAGCGTGAACGACACCGGTCTCGCCAACGTCATCGTCGGCGTCCTCGAGCAGGCCGGCATCGAGGCGGTGGTGAGCGGCAGCGGGCGCGAGGACGCCTTGCCGACGCCGTCGGTCTCGCCCTTCCGCGTGCTGGTGCGCGAGGCCGACGCCGACCGCGCGCGCGACGTCCTCGCACAGTACGAGACCATGCCCGAAGAAGAGGACGAGGACGTCTAGTCGGCGTGCTATCATTTGCCCTTCGGACAGGCCCTCCCCAGCCCTTTCGGGCTGCCCGGCGTGAGGAGTGATGACGGTTGGGACTCTTCGGACGCGGCAAGCGCGACACCTCCGGCTCCGTCTGCGCGGAGTGCGGCCGGTCGTTGCTCGCCGGTGAGCTGACGCATCGCATCGTCGACGACGACGGCAACGAGCGCCTGATCTGCTCGCTCTGCGGCCAGCCGTCGGGGGAGAAGGGCGAGGCGCACGTCTTCACGGGCTCCGCGCCCGAGACCGGCGACAAGGACCGCAGCGACAGCGACAAGTTCTGGCGCGCCCTCAAAGAGAAGGACGCGCAGATCGAGCACCTCGAGGCCCGCCTCGCGCGCAGCGAGGCCGAGCGGCAGGAGCTCGCGGGTCAGCTCGCCCTCCTGCGCGTGCAGGCCGAGGGGGCGGTCCCGTCCCCGCCCGAAGGCGCCGCACTCGTCGCCGACGACGAGGTCACCGGCGAGCACGCACTCGCCGCCGACGCGCCGTACGACGAGCAGGCTGTGGTCGATGCGTCACCGCTCGAGGCCTCAGAGCCCGAGGCACCGGAGGCCGCGGCGACGCTCGGCGAAGCGGCGAACGACGAGGCGAGCGAGGCGCCGGCCGAGGAGCCCGCGATCGAGCCGGGCCCCGCGGCCGAGGCCGGCGGACCGGCGGCGGGCGAGGACACGGCCTCCATGCCGGCCCCTGACGAGGCCGCCGCGGCGTCGCACGACGACGACGCCGGCGAGAGGACGATCGTCCCCGGCGACGAGCCCGACGAGGGCGTGTCGTCGCTCACGCTGCTCCAGCGCGGCGTCGACATCCTCAACGTCAGCCCCGTGCCCCGCAAGGTCGCCGACACGAGCGCCGACCTCGGCGTTCCGCAGGTGCACGTGGGCTTCGACGGGCAGACGGCGGCCGTGACCTTCCTCTGGTCGCTCGGCTGGTACCGCTTCGCCGTCGACATCGAGGGCGCCGGCAGCGTGCGCCTCGCCGAACGCGGCTACGAAGACCGCCCCGACCTGCAGCCCAACGCCAGCGTGCGACCCGACGGCACGGTCCAGCTCGCCCCGGCGCAGCTCAGCAAGGCGGCGCGCGACCGCGAGCCGGCGGCACCCCCCGAAGAAGAGGCGGAGTCGGGCCCGCGCACGCCGCGCGACGCGGCCGAGCGGCCGCCCGAGATCGTCTCGCAGTCGCTGCTCGGGCAGCGCACCGACGACGAGAAGCCCTCCTGGGAGCAGACGCAGGCGCGCGACTTCAACTGGTGAGCTCACCACGCTGAGACGACGGCGGGGGCCGGCGCCCATGGGCGCCGGCCCCCGCCGTCGTCTCAGCGTGGTGAGCTCACCAGTTGAAGTCGCGCGCCTGCGTCTGCTC
>DATHSP010000132.1:0-3812 GCA_035464075.1 Thermoleophilia bacterium
CGAACTCCGCCCGCCGCGCCAGCACGAGCCCGACCATGCCACGCTCGACCTTGACGGTCGGCGCCGCCATGACCGCGGCCCCTCCCCACTCCACCGACACGTCGCCGGCGGAGAACACCCACTGGGCGCCGCCCTGGCGCAGCTCGACGTCGCCGGCGGTCACGACGGCGGTGGCTGCACCCTGCGAGAGCGAGACGCCGCCGCCGGAGAGCACCGAGGCGGCCACGCTCTGGCGCACTTCCGTGGCGCCGGTCGTGGCGACGACGGCGACGGCGCTCTGCTCGATCGTGGCCGTCTCGCCGCGCACCGCGAAGGCCAGTGAGCGCTCGACGACCGCGCCCTGCCGTTCTTCCTTTGTCTCGGTCATCGGGTCCTCCTCGGTCGATGTCGCCGCTGCGGGCGCCGCGGCCGTGTACGTGGATTCTACCGCCGCCGCCCGGTCGCGGTCGTTTGGCCTCAGCCCCGGACGACGGGCAGGGTGACGAACGAGGTGTGTGCGGGACTGTGGAAGACGCTCGTCTGCGCCACTCGATGGTCCGACGTCAGCTCCGACGACTCGCCGCTGTTGAGGTTGCGGTCGAAGCGGTCGAACAGGCTGCCCGAGACCTCGAGGCGCAGCCTGTGGCTCGCGGCCACGAGGTACCCGGTGGCCCCGAGGTCGACGGCCGCCCGCTTGACGACGCCCGGCTCCAGGTCGGGGACGCGCACGTCACCGCGGCAGCGCGACAAGCGCGTGATGCCCTCCTGGATGAGCTGCGCGCGGCCGTCGGGATGGACGTCGAACAGCGCGGCCGCGACGTCGGCGTCCGTGCCGTCAGAGGCCACGGACAGCGTCGCGACGATTGGGCCGACGAGCTCGACGTCGGCGTCCAGGGCAGCGCTGGTGTAGCAGAGGACGTCGGGCCGCGACGCGGTCCCGGCGCGACCTTCGAGGCCGGCGGCCAGCGCCCAGACCGACCGCCCGAGCCAGGGGCTCACCGGGTCGTCGGGGTCGCAGGTGAAGGTGTCGTGGTCGACGAGAGGCTCACCGACGGTCGGGGGCGCCTTGCCACGGTGGAGCACGCCGTCGCCGGCCGCCGTGGCCGCACCGCCCCCGGAGGCGAGGTACCAGCGCTCGAAGTCCGTGTCCGCCGGCGGCCAGTCGTCGCCGGCGTGCCAGGCGTCGCGACCGAGCACGTAGAGCTCGACCCGGGGCCGCTCCGGCCAGCCGTTCTCGCGGCCCTTCAGCCAGTGGTCGAAGAAGAGCTTCACCCGGTCCCTCACGAAACCGGCCCCGGGTGCGGGCACGAGGCCGGCGCGCCCTTCGCGCTCGACCGTGCCCGCGTTGTCGTCCGGCCCCACGACCAGCCACTGCCGCTCCCGGGCGCGCCGGCTCTCGCTGCGCCCGGTGACCGCCCGCCAACCGTCGAGGGTGCCCTTGAGGAAGACGTCGTACCAGCCGCCGTAGTGGAGGATCGGCAGACTCACGCTGGCGTAGTCCTCGACGAGCGTCAGCGGGGCCCAGAAGGCGTCGCGACAGGGATGGGCAAGGACCTCGTCCCAGAACGCGCACGGGTGGCCCGCAGCCGCGGGCGCTTCGACGAGGGGCAGGTGCCGGCGGTCGAGGCGGCGCAGGTCGACGTCCCGCCGTCCGCTGTGGCTGAAGGCCCACTCCCCCATCGTCGCCAGGCAGAAGGCGCCGCCGTGGTAGGCCCAGACGCCGTAGACGTCAGCCGCGGCGCCCCCGAGGGCGAGGGCCTTGAGCGCGGGGTGGCCGGACGCCGCCACGGCCCACTGGGCGTAGCCGGCGTAGCCCTCGCCCGTCATCCCCACGTCCCCGCAGCACCACGGCTGCCGCGCCACCCAGTCAAGGGTGTCGCGCCCGTCGTCGGCCTCCTGGATGAAGGGTCTGAAGCTCCCGTCCGAGGTCCAGCGGCCGCGCACGTCCTGGGCGACGAAGGCGAAGCCCTTGCGCGCCCAGTAGCGTCCCAGAGCCGAGATGCGCGCGGCCCGCTCCCGCCGCCCGTCGGCGGTCCGCAGCACGAGGACGGGCCACACGCCGGGGGCAGCCGTCTCGCTGCGCACCCCGCGTGCGGGCTCACCGTCTGTGCGCGGCGGCCCGGATGGGAAGTAGACGTCGGCGCGCAGCACGACGCCGTCGCGCATCGGCAGTTCCACATGTTCCAGCACGCGGACGGCCCCGAACTCGTCCGGCGTCCGCGTCGGGAGGCTCGAGGCACCAGCCAGACGCCGCGCAGCGCCGGCCGCACGCGCGCCCGCCCGGTGTGTCCACGGGTCAGTCGGCACGACTCAGCCGCGCAGCTCGGCGTCGGCCGCGGCGAGGATCCGCGTCAGCTCGGCGCGCAGGCCATCGTCGAGCGGCTCCGGCTCGTGCTCGCGCCACAACCGTGCGGCACGCTCGCGCGCGACGTCGACGGGATCGCGGAAGACGCCCTCGGCCCCGGGCTGCTGCGTGATCGCGCGGACCACGGACGAGCGCATGTGCGTCCGCGTGTGGCGGTGCGCCAGGAAGTGCCCGCCGGGCCCGACGTCGCGCACCGCCTCGAGGGCCAGGGTCTCGTCGTCGACGCCCAGGGGGAGCAGCGAGGTGCGCGCCCGGTGGTACAGGTCGTCACCGAGCATGAGGTGCTCGGGGTAGAAGGTCGTGTACACGTCGACGAGGCCGATCGACGGCATCAGCTCGGAGCCCTCGCGCGCCGCGAGGGCGAGGTCGAAGGCCTCCTCGGCCCCGGCCTGCCAGGTGCCCGGCACCCGGGAGTCGGTGCCGCAGGCGGCCGACTCGGCCGGGAGCCCCCAGTGATGGACCAGCGCGGTGGCCAGGCCCCGCGTGCGCGTGTCGAGCGGGAAGCTCACGAAGGCGCCGGTCCTGGGGTCGGCGTAGCTCTGCATGATCGACCCCAGGACCGGCGCCCCGGGGACCACGAGCTGCAGCAGCACGACCGCGGCGACGACCTCAGCCATGCCGAGGGCGAAGGCCCCGGCTTGGGTCGCCGGCGCCGTCGTACCCAGCGTCGGCATGGTGACGAAGCACACCGGCACCCCGGCCTCGGCGAAGACGAGCGCCGCCTCGATGCCGTCGGTGTCCTGCATGAGCGGCGAGACGGTGCCGATGAGGTCGCTCAGGACCGGCCGGCGGCGGAGGCTCTCGGCGCCGCCGGCCACGGCGCGCGCCATCTCGACCGCGTACCGCGCCGCGCGCTCGCCGTTCACCATCCCCTGGAGGTGCTTCACCGTGTTGTTCCAGCCGGCGTCGAGCTCGTGGAGCTGGGCCGTCTCGCCGCAGTCCCCGGCGCCGACCGTCGGCCACCAGAAGCTGATGCTCGAGAGGGCGTCCTGCAACCGGGTCACGGCGGCGACGTCGGCCTTGGTCGAGAGCCGGGTCGTCCCGGCCTCGGCGTCGAAGACCTTCGTGCCGCAGCCGTCGGTCGTGCAGTAGGTGCGCCCGTCGCCGACCTCGAGGTCGCACGCCGGGTCACGGGCGCCGAGCACGAAGCGTCGCGGCGCCCGGGCGACGGCGTCGAGGACCAGGTCGGGCGCGAACGTGGCGACCCGCCGCTCGCGGTCGACGCCGACCCCATGCTCGGCGAGCAGGTCGAGGGCCTGCCCGGAGGGGAATTGCACTCCTACCGTCTCGAGGATGTCGAGCGTCGCCTGCCGCAGCGCGTCGAGCTCGCCGGCGCCGTAGTGCGTCCCCACGGTGGCCGGCCCCAACGGCTGGATCTGCGGTCGTTCGCGCTGTGACACTGGTCGACCCCCTGACGCAGGGCGCCCTTCGGCGACGGGGCGCACGGTCCGCTCAGCTCCCAGGCCCA
>DATHSP010000133.1:0-6875 GCA_035464075.1 Thermoleophilia bacterium
CGGGGGGGATGCTGCACGAGCGGCTCTCGCGCGCGCAGCTCAGCACCGCTCTGGTGGTGCTCGTCGGGGTCGTCCTGCTGGCCGCCGGGCTCAGTTCCGCAGCAGCGCGAAGACGACCGCCGCCAGCACGAGCAGCAGTGAAGCGGCGAGGACGAAGCGCGTCGTCAGCCGGTGTCGCATGGTCTCATCCTTCCCTGTCCGCTCCGGCGGTCGGTCCCGCGCTCGTCAGTCGAGCGCGAAGCGCTCGGAGTGGATCGAGTCGAGCGGGACGCCCAGTTCCAGCAGGGCGTCCTCCACGGCGTCCATCATCGGGTCGGGGCCGCAGACGAAGTACACGTGTCCAGGCAGTTCGTCGACCGCCTGGCGGCGCAACAGGTCGGCGTCGATGCGCCCCGTCGCTCCGTCCCAGCCGGCCGGCGGGTCGCCGAGCACGTACGTGACCCCGAGGTCGAGGGGCCCTGCGGCCAGGCGGTCGAGCTCATCCTTGAAGATCAGGCTGGTGGCGCGACCGCTCGCGTAGATGACGCGGTGGTGCCGCGTGTCGCCGCGGTCCTCGAGCGTGCGCAGCATCCCCACGAACGGGGTGATACCGACGCCGCCGGCGACGAAGACGTAGCCGGGCGCCGGGTACCGGTCGACGCTGAAGGCGCCGTAGGGCCCCTCGAGGTAGGCGCGGCGACCGATGGGGGTCTCGGAGACGCGGCCGGTCCAGTCGCCGAGCGCCTTGATCGTGAGCTCGGGGCGTTCGGGCTTCATGGCGCTCGACGAGATCGAGAACGGGTGCTGCTCGACCGTGAACGGCGAGTCGCCGAGGATCAGCCAGGCGAACTGACCGGGGAGGAAGCGGAGGCCCTCGTGGCCGTCGGGCTCGAGGGCCAGGGTGGTGGTGTCCTCGGTCTCGCGGCGCACGGCGGCGACGCGCCACGGGCGCCGCCGCAGCCGCAGCGGCTTCACGACCCGCACGTAGGCCAGAAGGGCGACGAGCACCGTGGTCAGTACCGCCCAGAAGCCGCGCTTCCACGGCTCGTTCAGGTAGTGCCCGACGAGCTCGATGTGGGTCAGCGAGAAGGCCACGGCGACGACGGCGAGGACGCCGTGCGCGATGCGCCAGGGCTCGTAGGGGAGGCGCAGCCCGCCGCGCCAGACCGAGGAGACGACGAGGGCGAGCAGGGCGACCAGGCCGGTGACGCCGAAGCGCGCCCGCCACGGCGCCTCGAGCACGTTGAGCAGGGCGAGCAACTCGGGGTCGCGCACGAAGAGGATGACCGGGTGCGCGACCACCATCAGCGTGGCGACGACGGCGATCTGGCGGTGGAACTGTACGACGACGTCGATCCCGTAGGGGGCGGCGACGTGTCGCAGGCGCGCGGTCACGGCGAACTGCAGGGCCATCGTGGAGAGGCCGAGGAAGCCGAGGGCGACCGAGAGCTCGGTCCAGAAGTCGCGGCGCGGGGGCAGTTCGTCGAGGCTGAGGACGAGAAGGGGGGCGACGGCCAGCCCGAGGTAGAGACCGATGTAGGCAGAGCCGAGGAGCAGGCGCCGGGAGCGCCGGTGGTGCACCGGGTCGTGCTTCTTCGTGCCGTGGAGTGTCATCATCATGTCATGCGGCCGGTACGGCCGCCCTACGGCTACGCGGCGGGCCGTCGGGCGATCGCCGCCGATTGTATCCCGCGAGCTGGCCCGCCCCGAGCGGCGGTACGGCGGCCGCGTGCCGCGTACGCTGCGGCCGGCCGCGTGCCGCGCGCGCTGGGGCCGCCGCGCCATCCTGCCGCAACGCGTTTCCTCGTCGCGCCTGCGGGAACACGCCGGATGTGGGGCCCCGACGGGGGGCCCGGCCGTGGGAGGAGGCAGGCCATGGTGCGCGCCGCCTGCAAGGACATCGGTGTCGAGGGCTGCGACTTCGTGGCCGAAGGTGAGAAGGTGCGGCAGGTCGAGGAGAAGGTGTTCGACCACATCCGCGACCGGCACCCGGAGTTGATCGCCGGTCTCGACTGGAAGCAGCATCGCGAGCTCGAGCAGCGCGTCAAGGCGGCGATAGTCCACGCGGCCGAGGGCTCAGAGGCACGGCACGCCGCCTGAGGACGCGCCGCGCCCGCCGCGCCCCCGAGGCGACGGCTCGCGGGGGCGTGCCGAAGGAAGACGCGCCTAGCCCCGCTCGCGCAGGTCGAGCACGCGCGTGCCCGCGCCGGCGGAGCGCTCGATCGTGCCCGGCTCGACGAGCTTGACGCGCGTGCGCAGCCCCAGCGCCGACTGAAGCCGGTCGGCCACCGAGCGCTGGAAAGCGACCATGTCGCCCATGACGTCGGTGAACACGCGCTCGTCGACCTCGAGGCGGATCTCGAGGTCGTCGAGGTTCTTCTTGCGGTCGACGACGACGAGGTAGTGCGGGCGCACGCCCTCGAACCTCACGAGCACGTCCTCGATCTGGCTGGGGAAGATGTTCACGCCGCGTACGATGAGCATGTCGTCGGTGCGCCGCCGCACCTTCGCCATCCGCGCCAGCGTGCGGCCGCACTCGCAGCGCGCCGTGTCCAGTGCGGTGACGTCGTGGGTGCGGTAGCGCAGGAGCGGGAACGCCTCCTTGGTCAGCGTCGTGAGGACGAGCTCGCCCTCCTCGCCGTACTCGAGTGGCTCTCCGCTCGCCGGGTCGACGACCTCGAGCAGCAGGTGATCCTCGTTGACGTGCAGGCCGCAGGAACAGTCGCACTCGCCGGCGACGCCCGGGCCCATGACCTCGGAGAGGCCGTAGTTGTCGGTGGCGCGGATGTGCAGGCGCTCCTCGATCTCGGCGCGCATCGCGTCCGAGCACGGCTCGCCGCCGAAGAGGCCGAGGCGAAGCTTGAACGAGGCGATGTCGACGCCGAGCTCGTCGGCCTGCTCCGCCAGATACAGGGCGTAGGACGGTGTCGAGACCAGCACGGTGGTGCGGAAGTCGCGCATCATGACCAGGTGGCGTTCGCTCTGCCCGGCGCCGGCCGGGATGATCGTCGCCCCGATGCGCTCGATGCCGTAGTGCAGGCCCCAGCCGCCGGTCGACATGCCGTAAGGGAAGGCCATCTGGACGAGGTCGCCGCGCTGCACCCCGGCGGCCGCGGCGACCCGCGCCGTCAGCTCCGTCCAGGTGTTGATGTCGCCGCGCGAGTAGCCGACCACGACCGGCGTGCCGGTCGCGCCCGAGGAGGAGTGCACGCGCACGACCTCGTCGAGCGGCAGGGCGAACATGCCGAAGGGGAAGGTGTCGCGCAGGGCGCTCTCGTCGGTGAACGGCAGGCGGCGGACGTCGTCCAGGGCGCGGATGTCGCGCGGCCGGACGCCGCGCTCCTCCATGGCGGCGCGGTAGTGCGGCACGCGTTCGTAGGCCCACGCCGTGGTCATCTGGAGACGCCGCAGCTGGAGCTGGTGCAGCGCCGCGCGGTCCATGCACTCGTATTCCGGGTTCCAGATCATCGGTCGTCTCCTTCAGCCTGCCACGTCCCGAGGTAGATGGTCTGCACCGACTCGTCGGCGAGGAGGTCGGCGGACGGTCCTTCGAGCACGACGCGGCCCGTGCGCATGACGTACCCGCGATCGGCGTGCCTGAGCGCCAGGCGGGCGTCCTGCTCGACGAGCAGGATCGTGAGGCCCTCCGCGCGCAGCTCGTCGAGGGCGGCGAAGATCTCGGCGATCACCTTCGGTGCCAGGCCCAGGGACGGCTCGTCGAGCAGCAGGAGGCGCGGCTGGGACATCAGCGCGCGGCCGACCGCCAGCATCTGCTGCTCGCCGCCGGAGAGGGTCTCGGCGGGTTGCGCCGCGCGCTCCTCGAGCACGGGGAAGAGGGCGTGCACGCGGGCCAGGGCCTCGGCGGTCGCGGCCTTGCGTTGGCGGCCCGCACCGTAGGCGCCGAGGGCGAGGTTCTCGCGCACGGTCATGGGGCCGAAGAGCAGGCGGCCCTCGGGCACGAGGGCGAGGCCGTCGCGCACGAGCCGCTCCGGGCGCGCCGTGCCGACCGGGGCGCCGCGGTAGGCCACGGTCCCGGCGCTCACCCCGACGAGCCCGACGATGGCCTTGAGCAGGGTCGACTTGCCGGCGCCGTTGGCGCCGATCACGGCCACGACCTCGCCCTCGGCGACCGTGAGGTCGATGCCGTGGAGCACGGCGGCGCGGCCGTAGCCGGCGTGCACGCCGCCGAGTTCGAGGAGCACGCCGGCATCAGTCATCGTCGTCCCCTCCCTCGCCGAGGTAGGCGGCGATCACGGCGGGGTCCTTCTGGATCATCCGCGGGGGACCCTCGGCGATCTTGCGCCCGCGGTCGAGCACGACGATCTCGTCCGAGACCTCCATGACCAGACCCATGTGGTGCTCGACGATGACCACGGTGATGCCGGCGTCCCTGACCCTGTAGAGCGTCTGCACGAGCTCGCGGCTCTCGGTCGCGTTCAGGCCCGCGGCCGGCTCGTCGAGGAGCAGGAGTCGCGGCCCGGTGGCGAGGGCGCGGGCGATCTCGACCAGGCGGCGGATGCCGGCGGGGAGGTCGGCGGCCGGCACGTCGACCCACTCCTCGATACCGATCAAGCGCAGCAGCCGGCCGGCCTCGGCGCGGGCGTCGCGGTCCTCGGCGAGCGCCGAGGGGAGTCTCAGCATGGCTGCCGCGAAGCCGCGCCGCTGGCGCGCCTGGACGCCGACCATGACGTTCTCTCCGGCGCTCAGCTCGTCGAAGAGCTGCGTGTTCTGGAAGGTACGTGCGACCCCGGCGCGCACCGTGTCGCGCGGGCGCCGGCCGACGACCTCGGCGCCGGCGAAGACGACGGAGCCCGAGTCCGGCCGGTCGAAGCCGGTGAGGGCGTTGAACAGCGTCGACTTGCCGGCGCCGTTGGGGCCGATGAGGGCCTTGATCGTGCCCTCGAAGACGTCGAACGAGACGTCGTCGACGGCGGTCAGGCCACCGAAGCGTTTCGTCACCTTGCGTACCTGCAGAAGGCTCACGCGGCCTCCCCGCGTCCGCCCCGCCGGCTCCACAGCCCGGCGATCCCCCGGGGCGCGAAGATCACGACGAGCACGATGGCGAGGCCGTAGATGTCCTCGCGGTACGACTGGATGGTCTGCGACGCCTCCTGTGGGAGGCCGGGGATCAGGGCGTCGATGTACTGGACCAGCGTGAGCAGGACGGCGGCCAGCAGCGGCCCGGCCAGCGAGCCGGTGCCGCCAAGCACGGCCATGGCCAGGAAGGTGACCGACGCGGTCAGCGTGAAGACGCTCGGAGAGATGAAGCCGACGACGCCGGCATACAGCGCGCCGGCGAGGCCGGCCAGCAGGGCGCTGACGACGAAGGTGCGCACCTTGACGCCGACCACGTCGACGCCGCTCGCCTGGGCGCCGGGCACGCTGCCGTGCAGCGCGCGCATGGCGCGCCCCGGGCGCAGCGAGGTCACGTTGTAGGCGGCCAGCAGGGCCACGCCGACGACCGCCCAGACGAGCCAGTAGAGGGTGGCCGCGTCGCCGACCTCGAGCGGGCCCAGAGAGGGGAACGGGATGCCCCCGAAGCCGTCGACGCCGCCGGTGACCGGCTCGGCCTCCTCAAAGGTGAGCGCCATCAGCTCGCCGAAGCCGAGGGTCGCCATGGCGAGGTAGTGCCCCTTGAGGCGCAGGCTCGGCATGGCGAGCACGAGGCCGCCCACGGCAGCGAGCGCGCCGGCGACGGCGAACCCGACCGGCCAGGGCCAGCCGAGGTGGACGGTGCAGTAGGCGCTCGCGTAGGCGCCGAGGCCCACGAACGCGGCGTGCCCGAGCGAGACCTGCCCGGCATGGCCGAAGAGCAGGGCGAGCCCGACGACGACGAGCGCGTTGATCCCGGCGAAGGTGAAGACCTTGAGCAGGAAGCGGTCGGTCACGACGAGCGGCAGCAGGGCGACGACGGCGACCGCCGCGAGCGGGGCGAGGGCCCTGAGCGTGCGCCCGCCCATCACATCTTCACCCGCCCCGAGCCCCCGAACAGCCCCTGGGGGCGAACGAAGAGGACCACGAGCAGGACGACCAGGGCGACGGCGTCCTTGTAGAGCGGGTCGATGTAGCCTGCCGTGAGGCTCTCGAGGAGCCCGAGCAGCAGGCCGCCGCCGACCGCCGCCACGGGGTTGCCGAGGCCGCCGAGGATCGCCGCCGCGAAGCCCTTGACGCCCATGCCGGCGCCGACGTGGAAGGAGGCCTGGGTCAGCGGCGCGACGGCCAGGCCGCCGATGGCACCGAGCGCGGCGGCGAGGGCGAAGGACGCGGTCACCATCGCCTGGGCGTTGACGCCGACGAGGCGCGCCGCGTCGCGCTGGATCGAGGTGGCGCGCATGGCACGCCCGAACGTGGTCCGGCGGTAGAGCAGGGCGAGGGCGACGACGGCCAGCCCGGTGAGCGCCCAGATCCAGAGCGTCTGGCGCTCGACGGCGGCGCCGAGCAGCTTGAGCGAGGGCCCGCTGGTGAACGCGTCCAGGGGGAGCTCGTCGGGGCCGAAGAGGTGCAGCGCCATCTGACGCAGCAGCACGGCCCCGCCGATCGTGACCATGATGATGCGGAGTGGGTCACCGCCTTTGATGGGACGGACGGCGAGGAGCTCGAAGACGGCGCCGATGGCGGCGGTGGCGGCGACCGCCGCCACCGCCGCCAGAGGCAAGGGCAGCCCCAGCCCGGCGAAGAACACGCCCAGCATTCCGCCCAGCATGAAGAACTCGCCCTGGGCGAAGTTGATCGCCCCCGTGGCGGCGAAGACGATCGTGAACCCGAGGGCGACGAGCGCGTAGATCGAGCCGTTCTTCAGGCCCGCGATGAGGAACTGGAGCAGTTCGTCCACGGCGTCGGCCCCGGCCCTCAGTCCTTCGCGACGGTCGCGCCGGTCGACACGAGGCGCGGCCCCC
>DATHSP010000134.1:0-6262 GCA_035464075.1 Thermoleophilia bacterium
GCTGCCCGAAGAGGTCGCTGCCGGCTGAGGCGCCGGCGCCACGGGCCACCGGCCTCGGAGGCACCCCGGCAGGCCGGTAGAGGTCAGCGCGTCTCGGTCTCCGACACGACTTCGGTCTTGAGCAGCGCGACGAGGCGCTGCAGCGCGTCGAAGACGTGCTCGCGGATGTCGCCGGCGACGAGCACCTTCATGATGTCGTCGCCCACGGCGAGCGACCCCTCGTTGACCCAGGCGTGCACGGCGACGACCCCGGGCCACGTCGCGGCATCGGCCAGCGCCTCGGCCAGCCGTGCCCGGTCGACGGAGAGATCCATGCCGGTGACCGGCTCGCCCGCCCGGCTGGTGCCGCGGACGACGCCCTGGTGCGACAGGATCATGCCGATCCGGCCGGCATCTGGCTGCGCCTTCACGGCGCGGATCCACTCGTTGACGTCGGGCGCGTCCATCTCCTCCTCACCGCCCGAATGCCGGGCGCGGACATTGTACGCGACGTCGATGGAGCGCCATGGCCGCCGCTCCGGCACGTCGAGCGGCGCGGCGGACAGGTTGGGATGCTGCAAACGGACGAATGCTTGACGACATCGGCGCGCTTGTGGTTCCATACACAAAGACCTAGTACCCCATCAACTACTAGGTTTTTACTCGATCCCGTCATCCGATCCGCTCTCCGAGGGTCGGCGCAAGTCGCAAGGATGACCTCAGTACAGCGTCGGGCACGGAGACCGGCCTGAAGGGAGAGGCCTTATGAGCCGCAAGTCGTTCCTCACGTGGATGAGCTGGATCGGGCTGGCCGTGGTGGTCATGCTCGTGGTCGCCGGGGGCCTGCTGACCTGGGGAAGCTCCTACACGCAGACCCAGGTACGCGACCAGCTCGCCGCGCAGCAGATCAGCTTCCCGCCCGCCGGCCCCGGCCTGGACCCCGAGCAGTACCCCGAACTGCAGAAGTACGCCGGCCAGCAGGTCGTCAACGGCGAGCAGGCCAACGCCTACGCCGCGTACATCCAGTCCCACCTGGACGCGATCGCCGGCGGCCAGACGTACTCGCAGGTGAGCGCGGCCTCGCGCGAGGACCCGGAGAACGCGGAGTTGCTGGCACAGCGCGAGAGCCTCTTCATGGGCACGACCCTGCGCGGCCTGCTGCTGCAGGCCTACGCCTTCTCGACCGTCGGGACCGTCGCCTGGGTCGCCGCCGTCGTGGCCTTCGTCGCCGCCGGCATCCTCCTCGTCCTCGTGATCGTCGGGTTCGTGCGCGCCCGCCAGCTGTCGGAGGCGGAGGCCACCGTGCCCGAGGCCCAGCGCCGCACGGTCGGCGGGCCTCTCCCGTCCCACGGCCGCTGAGGCGATCTGGGGGCGTCGGATCCCCCGGGGCGTCCCGGCCTCGGGATCGGACCAGACCCGGGACAGAGTGAAGCGACGGGGGCGGCGTGCCTGCGACACGCCGCCCCCGTCGCGCTCGTAGCCGATTGGCCCTACCGGAACAGTGGCGTCGAGAGGTACCGCTCTCCGGAGTCGGGGAGGATCACGACGACGAGCTTGCCCGCGTGCTCCGGCCGGCGGGCCACCTGGACGGCCGCCCAGACACACGCGCCGGCGGCGATGCCCACGAGGACGCCTTCCTCCCGCGCCAGGCGGCGCGCCATCTCGAAGGCGTCCTTCTCGGTGACCGCCACCGCCTCGTCGTAGACGCCCGTGTCGAGGACGGAGGGGACGAAATCCGCGCCGAGACCCTGCAGGCCGTGAGGGCCCGGGGCGCCACCCGACAGGACGGGTGAGCCCGCGGGCTCGACGGCGACGATCCGCACGTCCGGCTTTCGCTGCCGCAGCACCTGGCCCACGCCGGTCACGGTCCCGCCCGTGCCGACACCGGCCACGAAGATGTCGACGCCGCCGTCGGTCGCCGACCAGATCTCCTCGGCGGTCGTCTCGCGATGAGCTTGGGGGTTGGCGAGGTTCTGGAACTGCTGCGGCATGTACGCGCCCGGCAGCGTCTCGCAGAGCTCCTGCGCCTTGCCGACGGCTCCGCGCATGCCCTCCACCCCCGGCGTGAGGACCACCTCGGCGCCGTACGCCTGCAGCAGCAGGCGGCGCTCGACGCTCATGCTCTCGGGCATAGTCAGCAGCACCCGGTATCCCTTGGCCGCCCCGACCATCGCCAGCGCAATGCCTGTGTTGCCGCTGGTCGGCTCCACCAGCGTCGTGGTCGCCGGGTCGATGAGGCCCGCCCTCTCCGCCTCCTCGACCATGGCGAGGGCGATGCGGTCCTTGAGGCTGCCGCCGGGGTTGAGCGACTCGAGCTTCCCCACGATCGTCGCGCCGGACTCCTCGGAGACGCCCCGCAGGCGCACGAGCGGCGTCCCCCCGATCAGGTCGGCGATGCTGTCGGCGACTCTCATCCTGCTCCCCGGGCGCGGTCTCAGATGTGATAGGTCGTGGGGGCGGCGCGGTCGGCCATGGTCGCGATCGTCTCCGCGGCGAGCGCCTCGCGCAGCGCGGCCCGCACCGCGGCCCACGCCGGCTCGAGAAGCAGACCGCCGGGTTCGCCGCTGCGCGACCGCCCCAGCGCGTCGAGCGGGCCGTCGAGCGCCTCGATGACCTCGAGGACGGTGATCGCTGAGGCCTGCCTGCTGAGCACGTAGCCCCCGCCCCTTCCGCGCTGACTGTGCACGAAGCCGCCCTGACGGAGGTCGCGCATCACCTGCTCCACGTACTTCTTCGGGATCCCGCCCAGCGCCGCGATGCGCTGGCCGTTCAGGACCCCCTCCCCCCGCTTGAGCGCGAGGCAGACGAGGGCCCGGACGGCGTACTGCGTGCGAAGAGGTATGTCCACGATGCGGCCTCGAATTACCGGGTTGATGGTAGGAAATAGGATGATTGCCCGGACGGGCGCCTGTCAAGACGCGAGCCCGGGGCGCGCGACATCCGGGAGCGCGCGCCGCGCCGACCTCGCTCGACGGCAGGGCACGTCGACAAGACGGCGGCGGCACCGGGATGCAGCCGTAGGCGCTCAGACGTTGACGAGCACGAAGAGCATCGTGCACGCCCCGAGGACGGCGGCGACGAGCGACAGCATCCACGGTATCCACCCGTGTTCCGGCAGCGGCGCGTCGGCGCGGAGAGCCGCCCTCACCTTCTGCGACCGGTACGTCGTCAAGCCGAGGATCAGCATGCCGAAGGCACCGTAGCCGAGACCGAGCAGGGCGAACGCGGTCTCGGAGGCGTCGACGAGAGCCGGCAGGAGGCGGCCGACGGCGAGCGCCAGGCCGAACGCGCCGAGGCTCGTGCGCAGCCACGCGAGGTAGGTGCGCTCGGCGGCCAGTACGGTCCGTCTCGGCGCCAGGTCCGGCGGGAGGTCGCCACGCCGGGACTGCGGTTGTCCGTTTGGTGCGGGCATGGGACTCGGTGCCCTGCCACTACCCGTTCGCCGCCGAGTGGAAGCCTCCGGCACAGTGGAAGCCTGCCGCGCAGCGGACGTCTGCCGGGCAGCGGAAGCCCCCAGTGCCAGGCCGGGACATCGACAGAACGGCCACGGCGGCGCGGTCGCGATGGCCGTCCCGTGCGCGGGGCCCGGCCCCGGTCACACCCGAGCTCGCGTATCTTATGGGCATAGGCTCGTCACTGCCTCGGCCGACGAAGGGCGGCGAGGCTCGGTGTGGCGAGGAGCGTCGAACCGAGGCGGCACCCGGCGGCCCACGCGCCACCGATGGACCGCACGAAGCAAGGGAGCGGCACGACATGTCGAACGTCGCGGTGGTGGGCGCGAGCCCTGATGAGGAGCGGTACTCGAACAAGGCGATGCGGTTCCTCAAGGAGAAGGGCCACACGGCCATCCCGGTCGCGCCCAAGCACGAGCGCATCTGCGGCGAAGAGGTCCGCGCCTCGCTGCGCGACGTGCCTCACGAGGTGGACACCGTCTCGATGTACGTCGCCGCGGCGCGGCAGGAGGCGATCATCGACGAGATCGTGGAGCTCGCGCCCCGGCGCGTGATCTTCAACCCCGGGGCCGAGAACCCTGGGGCGTACGAGCGCCTCGAGGCCGGCGGCATCGAGGTGGTCGAGGCCTGCACGCTCGTGCTGCTGCGCACGAACCAGTTCTGAAGTCCGGAGGCGGCTCCCGTCGTCCGCGCGCCGCTCGGCCCGCTCGACCCCTCACGGACCTGAGGCTCACCGGGCGGGCGCGATAGACTCTCCCCGGCTGCACTGAAGTCGCTCGAGAGGAGAGCATGTCGGCCGGACTCGTGGGCCTGTCGCTGCTGCTGCTGATGGCGGCCGCGGCTCTCGCGCCGCTGTTCGCCCGCTTCATGGGGCGCAACGCCGGCTACCCGCTCGCGGCCTTCTTCGTCGCCGCGCTCGGGGTGCTGGCCGTGCCCGCCCCGGCCGTGCTCGACGACGAGCGCGTCGTCCTCTCGCTGTCATGGGTGCCGGGGCTCGACGTCGGGCTCGTCCTCGTGCTCGACGGCCTCTCGCTGCTCTTCGCGCTCCTCGTGCTCGCGGTCGGCGCCGTCGTCATGGCCTACTCCGCCCGCTACCTCGACCCCGAGACCTCGCACGTGCGCATGTACACCCTGCTTACGCTCTTCGGGGCGGCGATGCTCGGGCTGGTGCTGGCCGGCGACGTGATCGTGCTCTTCGTCTTCTGGGAGCTCACCAGCGTCCTCTCGTACCTGCTCATCGGCGGCCGCGGCGACCGGGAGTCGAAGGCCGCGGCGACCAGGGCGTTCCTCGTGACCGGCCTGGGCGGGCTGGCCCTCTTCGCCGGGCTCGTACTCATGACCATCGTCGCCGGCACCGGCGACATGGGGCTCATCCTCGCCGACCCCGGCGTCGTGGCCGGGAGCTCGCTCGCCCCCGTGATCCTCGCCCTCGTGCTGGCCGGCGCCTTCACCAAGTCGGCCCAGTTCCCCTTCCACTTCTGGCTGCCCGGCGCCATGGTCGCACCGACCCCGGTCAGCACCTACCTGCACGCGGCGACGATGGTGAAGGCCGGGGTCTACCTGGTCGCAAGGATGACACCGCTGTTCGCCTACGGCGGGCCGTGGCGGACGATCATCGTGCTGGTCGGCGTCACGACCGCCGTCATCGGCGCCTCTCTGGCCTTGAAGCAACACGACCTCAAGGAGCTGCTGGCCTACTCCACCGTCAGCCAGCTCGGCTTCCTCATGGCCCTCGCGGGGATCGGCACCTACGCGGCCCTCGCCGCCATGGCCGCGCACGTCCTCGCCCACGCGCTCTACAAGGCCACCCTGTTCATGGTGGTCGGGATCATCGACCGCGAGGCGGGCAGCCGCGACATCCGCGAGCTCACGGGCCTGCGCAAGGCCATGCCCTGGACGGCGGCCGCGACGGCCCTCGCCGCACTGTCGATGGCCGGCATCCCGCCGTTCCTCGGCTTCGTGAGCAAGGAGGAGGCCTTCGCCGCCTTCCTCGGCACGCCGGGGCCCGGCTGGCTGGCTCCGCTGGCCACGACGCTCGCGGCGGCGTCGGCGTGCCTGACCTTCGCCTACGGGGCGCGCATCTTCGACGGCGCCTTCGAGGGCCCGCTCACGCAGAAGCTCTTCGACCCACGACGCTCGTTCCTCCTCCCGGCCGCCCTGACCGCGCTGGCCGGGCTGGGCCTGGGCCTCGCCGTGAGCCGGCTGAACCCCCTGGCGCGCGCCGCCGCCGACGCCGCCATCGGCGCGCCGGGAGAGGTCGACCTCGCCCTGTGGCACGGCTTCACGCCGGCCCTCGCGCTGGCCGCGGCCATGGTGACGTTCGGCTTCGCGCTCTTCCTGCTGCGGCGACGGATCGACCGCGCCCTCGACCCCGTCGACCTCCCGACGTCCGGCGCGCGCGTCTTCGACCTGGTCTACGACGCGACCATCGCGCTCGGCCGGCGCTCGGGCGCGCCCTTCACCTCGAGCGTGCCGGCGGTGCACATGGGCTGGGTGCTTGGGTCGCTCGCGACGGCGGCCGTGGCGGCCTGGCTGGCCTGGTCGCCCGAGGTGCCGCCGGCCCTGGCGACCGACGAGTTCGGCGCCGACCAGGTCGTCGCCGGCCTGCTCGCGCTCGGCGCCGCCGGCGCCGCCCTGGCCCGCTCGCGGATCGGCGCGGTCGCCGTCCTCGGCATCGTGGGGTTCCTCGTCGCGGTGGTCTACGTGCTCTTTGGGGGGCCGGACCTTGCCATCACCCAGCTGCTGGTCGAGACCCTGACCATCGCCCTGGTCGTGCTCGTCTTCCGCAAGCTCCCGCGGGCGTTCGCCGCGGCAGGACGTCCGCGCCGGGT
>DATHSP010000135.1:0-15892 GCA_035464075.1 Thermoleophilia bacterium
CTCGTGCGCCCGGGCCGTGTACACAGCGCACCGAGGCCGCACCGGGCGTACGAGCGCGCCCGTGACCGTCGTGCCTCGGCCGCGTTAAGCTGCGCCACTCCGCAGTCGACAATAGGACGTGAGAGGACCAGTCACCGTCCCCGGCCCCCCGCGGGTAGACTAGATGGGGTGGCGCCGCGGGCGGCGGCACGGGGAGAGAGGGTACGACGTGTTCGGTGCGAAGAGCCGCAAGTCCGAGCGTGGCGAGCTCGAACTGCTGCGCAGCCTCATCAAGCTCGCCAACGATCTGCAGAGCAGCCTCGAGCTGCACGAGGTCGTGCGCGTCATCGTGACCGCGGTCTCCGAGACCTTCGGCTTCCGCGAGGCGACCCTCTACCTGCGCGAGCCGGGGTCGGACGAGTTCCGCGCCCTGGGCACGGTGAGCGAGCGGCCCGACTACGACGAGCTCGTCTTCTCGCGGCCGGTCCCGCAGCGCATCTGGGACGAGCTCCTGCTCGAGAAGTTCCAGATGGGCTCGTCCTTCTACGTCGACCACCGGCGCCACGAGTGGACCCCGGAGCAGCTCCACTATCTCCCGTCCCTCGATCTCGGCGAACGCCAGGAAGACGAGTTCCACCCCGAGGACGCACTGTTCCTGCCGCTGTTCGACAAGCACCACTGTCTGCTCGGGGTGCTCGATCTCTACGACCCCGTCGACCGCGCCCAGCCCTCGCTCGAGCTGGTCAAGTCGCTCGACGTGTTCGCCGCCCACGCGGCCATGGCGATCGAGAACGCCCGCCAGTGGGAGGAGCTCGAGAAGACGAGCGCCGAGCTCGCCCGGCAGCTCGCCCTGTGGCACGACCTCCACGACCTCAGCACGGTGCTCCTCTCCACTCTCGACCAGGAGAGCGTGCTCCCGCAGCTCACGACCATGCTCAAAGGCATCGTCGACTTCGACACCATGGACATCCGGCTGGTCGACGAGACGCGCAACGAGCTCGTCCCGATCTACGCGCGCGACGAGAACGCCGAGGTGATGCTCGACTTCAGGAGCCCGCTCGACGTCGGCGTCACCGGGTGGGTCGTGAGCCACAACGAGGCCCAGCTCGTCAACGACATGACCAAGGACCCGCGCGGCGTCGTCGTCCCCGGCACCGAGATGGAGCCGCAGGCGTCGATCGTCGTGCCGCTCAACGTGCGCGGCAAGGTCACCGGTGTCCTGACGGTCGACCGACTCTTCGGTCGCGTCTTCGAGGAGCAGGAGCTCGAGACCGTGAGGCTGTTTGCCAACTTCGCCGCCATCGCGATCCAGAACGCCCTGAGCTACGAGGAGATGGAGCGGCAGGCGATCAGCGACGGGCTGACCGGGCTGCACAACTACCGCCACTTCCAGGACGAGCTCCGCGCCGCCGTCAGCCGGGCCGAGCGCTATGGGGAGACCTTCTGCCTGCTGATGATGGACCTCGACCACTTCAAGGCCGTGAACGACACGATCGGCCACCAGAAGGGTGACGACGTGCTGCGCGATGTCGCCGCGGCACTCAAGCGCTGCTCGCGCGAGTCCGACTACCTGGCGCGCTACGGCGGCGAGGAGTTCGTCATGATCCTGCCGAGGACGAGCCTCTCCGAGGCCCAGGTGGTGGCCGAGCGCGTGCGCGCCGAGGTCGCCGCCGTCGGCGTCGGCGGCCGCGACCTCCGCGTCACCGTGTCGGTCGGTGTGGCGTCGTTCCCGGAGTCGGCACGCGACACCGACGGAGTGCTCGGCGCGGCCGACGCGGCCCTCCTGCGTGCCAAGGCTCGCGGGCGCAACCGAGTCTGCCTGTTCAGCGAGGACAAGACGTCGGCCGTCTCGGCTCTCGAGGGCGACCTCGTGGCGCTCGGGCGTCGCTTCGCCGACCGCCTCGGCCTCTCCGAGGGCGAGGCGGCGGGGCTGATCACCGCGCTCGCCGTCTACGAGTCGGGCGGGCGGGTGAGCGACGAGGTCCAGACGATCCTCGGCGAGACCGTGGCCGAGCCGGGGCCGGCGGCCGACGAGGTCCGCCAGAACGCCTTCGACGCGCTCCTCTACGGCAGCGAGCGCTGGGACGGCGGCGGCTACCCCGAAGGCCGCAGGGGTGTCGCGATCCCGCGGGTGGCCCGCGCGTTCGCCGTCTGTCGCGGCTTCCACGAGGGCAACGGCACCGGCCTCGACCGCCTGCGGGGCGAGGCCTCACGCGAGTACGACCCGCGCATGGTCCAGCGCTTCACCAGCATGGTGCGCGCCGCGGAGATCGACTCGCAGTAAGGCCCTGCGGGCCCCCCGCGGGGCGCTTCGCCGACGCCGCCGCCGACCTCCCGCCGCCGACCCGATGCTTGGTTTCGGCCCGACTCTGGCATAATGGGAGCGTGGCGACCGTACACGACTTCCCCCCGCGGGGCCGGCCAAAGAACAGCGCCACGAGTGCGCGCGACCGCCGCCGCCGGCTGACTCTCGGGGCAATCGCCGTCGCCCTCGTCGTCGGCGTCTCCCTTCTGCACCGTCTCTTCGGCCTCTACATCGACTTGCTCTGGTTCGACGAGGTCGGGCAGCGGGTGGTCTTCTGGACGGCGATCTCGTGGCGTGTCGTAGTCGCGCTCATCGTCGGTGTCGTCTTCTTCGTCATCGTCTACCTCAACATCGAGGTCGCCCGCCGGCTCGCTCCCGACTACCCGCGGGTCAGCGAGGAGGGCGACCTGCTCGAGCCCGGCGACGAACGGCTCAAGAAGCTCGTTCGCCGGGCGGGGCCCGGGGTCGCCTTGGTCATCGGCGCGGTGGTCGGGTACTCCGTCTCCGCCGACTGGCTGGTCTACGCTCTGGCATGGCGCGCCGGCGAGTGGGGCGCGGCAGACCCCCAGTTCGGCCGCGACCTCGCTTTCTACGTCTTCAGCCTGCCGGCGCTGCAGGCGGCACTGACGCTGCTGATCGGCGCCGTCGTGGCCGCGATCATCGCCGCCGGCATCGTCCACCTCGTGTTGGGCGGCATCGAGTACTCCGTCGACGCGGGCAGGGCGCGGCCGGCCGACGGCCCGGTCGCCGCGCCCCAGCGCCCCAACGTCGACATCAAGCTCGGCGGGCGCGCCGTCGCCCACCTGTCCGCCCTCTTCGCCGCCGTCTTCGCCCTCGTCGGCATCGGCCAGCTCTTCAGGGCCTGGGACCTGCTCGTCAGCCCGGGCGGCGTGGTCTTCGGCGCGACCTGGACCGACGTCAACGTGCGGCTGCCCGTGGCGCGCATCACCCTCGTGCTGGCCTTCGCCCTCGCGGTGCTCCTCATCGTCAACGTCTGGCGCCGGCGTCAGTGGTGGCCGGTCATCGCCCTGGCCGTGTGGGTCGTCGCCCTGGTCGTCCTGCGCGGCGCCGTGCCGGCGGTCGTCCAGCAGCTGGTCGTCAACCCCAACGAGCTCAACAGGGAGCGGCCCTACATCACGCGCAACCTCGAGGCCACCCGCGCGGCCTTTAACCTCGACATCATCGAGCAGAAGGACTTCCCGGCCGCGCGCCGTCTCGACGGCCAGGACTTGGCCGACGACCCCGGCACCCTGCGCAACATCCGCCTCTGGGACCCGGAGACGCTGCGGCGCAGCTACACGCAGCTCCAGCAGCTGCGGCCCTACTACGCCTTCCTCAACGTCGACATCGACCGCTACACCGTCGACGGCGTCTACCGCCAGACGATGCTGGCGGCGCGCGAGTTGAACCTCGAAGGCCTGCCGCCGCAGGCGCGCACCTGGGTGAACGAGCACATCACCTACACCCACGGCTTCGGCGTGGCGATGTCGGCGGTGAACCAGGTCCTGGCCGACGGCTCGCCCGACTTCCTCGTTCAGGATGTCCCGCCGCGCACCGTCGAGGGGCTCGAGATCGAGCAGCCGCGCATCTACTACGGGGAGACGCCCGCCGACTACAAGCTCGTGCGCACGACCGAGCGTGAGTTCGACTACCCCGGGTCGGCAGGCGACGTCTTCACCGAGTACGAGGGCAGCGGCGGCATCGAGATCTCGCCCTTCTTGCGGCGCCTCGCCTTCGGCTGGCACTTCGGCACCATCAAGTTCTTCACCACCTCGGCGATCCGCGACGACAGCCGCATCATCATCCGCAACGACATCATGAGCCGCGTCGAGCGTCTGGCGCCCTTCCTCACCTACGACAACGACCCGTACATGGTGATCTCCGACGGCCGCCTCGTCTGGATGATCGACGCCTACACGACCACCGAGCGCTTCCCCTACTCGCAGCCCATCGGCCCCGCCAACTACGTGCGTAACTCGGTGAAGGTCGTGGTCGACGCGTACGACGGCTCGCTGAAGTTCCACGTCTTCGACGACGACGACCCGGTGCTCAAGGCCTACCGCGCGGTCTTCCCCGACCTCTTCGTGTCGCGCGACGAGATGTCCGCCGACCTGATGAGCCACGTGCGCTACCCCGAAGACCTCTTCAACGTGCAGGCCGAGGCCTGGACGACGTACCACGTGGAGAGCCCGGACGTGCTCTACAACAAGGGCGACCAGTGGCAGATCCCCCTGCTCGAGCGGATGGGGGACATCGGTCGCATGGGCAGCTACTACGTCATCATGCGGCTGCCCGGCGAGGACCGCGACGAGTACCTGCAGATCATCCCCTTCAACCCGAACGAGCGGCCGAACATGGTGGCGTGGCTGGGGGCCCGTTCCGATACGCCGAACTACGGCACGTCGATCAACTACGTCTTCCCCGAGGGGATCACCCAGTTCGGCCCCAGCCAGGTGGAGGCGACGATCAACGCCGACCCGGCGATCTCGGCCCAGCGCACGCTCTGGAACCAGCAGGGCTCCAACGTGATCATGGGCAACCTGCTGGTCGTGCCCATCGCCGACTCGATCCTCTACGTGCAGCCGCTCTACCTGGAGGCCGAGTCGACCCGCCTGCCGCAGCTCAAGCGGGTCATCGTCTTCTACCGCGCCCCGGCGGCCGAGGGTGTGCAGGCCTCCCAGTCGGTGAGCATGCAGAACACACTGGGCGAGGCGCTCACCGACATCTTCGGCCCGCTGCCCGAGGAGGGCCAGGAGGCCGTGGGCGGCCCGGTCGACGGCGAGGCGCCCGACGACGAGGCGCCTGACGGCGAAGCTCCCGGCGAGACGCCGCCGGATGCGACGGCCACCGTCACCCAGCTCATCGAGCAGGCCAACCAGCAGTACGACGCGGCGCTGGAGGCGCAGAGGGTGGGGGACTGGGCAGAGTATGGCCGTCAGCTGGACGCCCTGGAGCAGACCCTCCAGCAGCTCCAGTCCCTCCAGTAGCGCGGCCATGCTCGGCCCGCCTTACGGCGGCAGAGAAGGCCGTCAGCTGGACGCCTTGGAGCAGACCCTCCAGCAGCTCCAGTCCCTCCAGTAGCGCGGCCCCCCACTTCCTCCAGCGGCGCAGCCATTTCCGCCCACTTCCCGGCCTGACGACGGCGAAAGCGTCGCCAGGCCCGGCGACACCCGGCCTCCGCGAGCCTAGACAGGCTCCCGCCCCCGTGGCCCCGCCTCGCGGGCGTCGTCAAGCCTGCATCCGGGGGGACCGATACAACGAACAGGCGTATCGACGCACCTCGGAGGCATGCCATGGACAGGGTTCACCGACGGCGCGAAGCGGGCTTCAGCTTCGTCGAGCTGCTCGTCACCATCATCATCGCCGGCATCGTCTTCGCGGCGATGGTGCCGGTCTTCCTGGGCACCCAGAGCGCTGTGGCGGGGGACCAGTTGCGCAACTCCGCGCTGCAGCTCGCGCAGGACAAGCTCGAGAAGATCCGCGCCCTCGACTACGACCTGATTGACCAGGCCAACCTCGACAGCAGCACCTTCATGGGGGGCCCGTTCGGGACATCCGTGCAGTGGGCCACCGGCGGCGGGAACCAGCGCACGTTCACGGTCGCGTATCAGGTCGACCTGCTGCCCGAAGGCTCGGCGGAAGGCACCGAGTCGCACAAGCAGGTCACCGTGACGGTGACCTGGACGGCGCCGCCGACGCCGAAGCCCGTCGTGCTCAGCACGATGGTGTCGAAGCAGTACGCCGGGCCGCAGATCGTGCGCTTCGAGATCGGCCCCCCGAACATCCTCGTCGAGGACGGCAGCTCCTACAGCATCGTGTCCGGACCCGTCGTGCTCGACGCCTATCTGTTGCCCGACGACATCCTGAGCATGAACCAGGACGCCTCCGAGGAGAACCGTGGCTACGTGCTGTTCACGGTGACCAGCCTGAACGGTACCGTGGTCTCCTCGCAACAGATCGATCTGCCGGTGAGCGTCGGCGAGCCCGGGCACTATCAGGCGACGTGGGACAACTCAACGGCAGCCGACGGTGCCTACATCTTCCAGGCGGTCGCCGTGGCCGGTTTCGGCTCACGCACCCAGGGCGCCCCGGTGTCGATCGCGATGTGGTACCAGAGCAACCAGCCGTCGCCGCCGACGAACCTGTCCGCTTTGTCGGGTGACGGCGTCGTCTACCTCACCTGGGTGACCCCCGCCATCGGCGACCTCTCCCATTACGAGGTGTGGCGCTCGACTGACGGGGTGAGCTACGCCAAGCTGGACGACGCACCGGCCGAGAGCTACACGGACACGGCCGTGACCAACGGCACGACCTACTACTACAAGGTCCTCACGGTCGACACGGAGAGTCTGAGCAGCGCGTTCACCGAGGCCGTCCCCGCCACCCCCGACGTCGCCGGCGACTCGGCGCCACCGAGCGTCCCGGTGCCGCTCACAGCGGTGGCCCTGAGCGATCAGTCGACGGTCCATCTCACGTGGGGTGAGTCGATCGACACGGGCAACCCCGCTGTGGGCCTCGCCGGCTACGTCATCGAGCGCAGCCCCAACGGCTCCACGGATTGGACGCAGATCGCGAGCCTGATCCTGGCGCTCGACTACGACGACACGAACGCGGGCTGGTCGACCACGTGGTACTACCGCGTGAACGCGATCGACCTGGTCGGGAACGCGTCGGCGTGGGCCGGCCCGGCCGTGGCGACCACCGGGGCCCAGCCCCTGCGCACGCTCACGGCGACGAACAACAGCTCCAACAACCAGGTCCGCGTCTGGGTGCAGCACGCCACGACCCTGCTCTGGTACGGGACCAGTGGCGCCTCATCGCCGACACTCCCTGGCGGTGTGTGGCTGAAGAGGAACAACAGCATCACCTGGAACGATCTGCCGGCCGGGGTCTACAACGTCTACTTCTCCACCTCGAGCTCGTGGAGCGACGTCGCGATCACGAAGGCCATTGATCTCAGCAGCGGCAACGCCACGACGGCGTACCCATGATGAGCCGGCGACAGCGAGGTCCGATGATGACGGCAGCGAGCGCGAGAGACCGGACGCACGGACCGGGGCGGAGCCGCGGCCAGCGGGGTATCACGCTTATCGAACTCCTCGCGGCCATGTCGATCAGTCTGGTGATCAGCACCCTGATCCTCGTGAGCTGGTTCGCGCTGTCCGGCTCGTACGCCAACACCACCAAGCGTGGCAAGACGGGCGACTGGGCGCAGATCACCACGGCGCGGATGGTACGCGAGATCCGCGACGTCGAGCAGCCGCCGCCGGCGATCGCCGAGGTGGGGATCGTACGCGCCCGCCCCTACTACATCGTCCTGTTCACGACCTTCAACGAAGCGGGCAACACGTCGGCGGACACCCCGCCACGTCTGGTGATGTACCGCCTGTACTCGGACGGGGAGCTGTGGCGCTTCCACGATGCCGACGGCAGCGGCAGCATCGCCGGTGTGAACATCACGCTCGAGTCGTGGCCCTCCATCACCTTCCCGCTGGACGAGCGCACGACCGGGGAGGGCGGGCAGCAGCTGGTCGAGAACGTGGTCAACGCATCGAACCCCAGCACAGCCTCGCCGACCGCCCTGTTCACCTACTCGAGCTACGACGACGACGGCACCTTCGATACTGCCATCGACGTTCGCGGCACCACGGAGCGGGCGCAGATCAGGGCGGTCGAGATCAACCTGCTGATCGACATGAACCCGGGCAAGTCACCGGTCTACACGCATCTGCGCTCGACGGCGCAACTGCGCAACACCCGGTGAGCGAGGAGGATGACGGATGCGGAGTCAGTCGGGTGAGCGAGCCAGGCACCACCGAGGGCGACGCCCCCGTGGAGGGCAGAGACCTATGAGACCATCGAACCAGGGCAGTGAGGCTGCGGCCCGTCGCCAGCGGGGGGCGGGGCTGGTCGTCATCATCAGCGTCGTCGCGGCACTCGCCGTGTCGGCCGCCGCCATCGTGACGTTCACGGGGAACGTGCAGCACAACACCTCTCAGACGCGCCAAAAGACGAAGTCGTTCGCGGTATGCGAGGCCGGTCTCGAATCCGGGATGGCCTTCCTCACGGGTAGCTGGCCGGTGTCCGCCGACAGCACGGCCGCCTTCGACACCGCGGCGTTCAGGGATCGATTCACCACCGACCAGTTCCCGGACCCGGACAGCGGCGATTTCATCGCCGTGGACTGGTACGACGACCTCAGCCCTGAGGACCCGGACGTCCACTGGGATTCGAACGGTAACGGGATAATGTGGTTGGTCTCGCAGGCCGGCGTCGGCTCGCAGTCGACACGTGTGCTCACCCTGGTCGAGCGCACGTGGTTCACGATGGCGCTGCCACGCGGCATCCCGCTGTGGGCCGGCGGCGACCTCGAGAGCCTCGGCGTGCAGCCGAAGATCGTCGTCGAGGTCCCTCCGCCGGAAGGCACGGTCACGACGATCCATGTCGGCGGGGACATCAGCGTGAACGGCGTCGGCACCGTGACGCAGGCGGGTATCGCCCAGGTGACGGGGGGCGACATCAGCCCTCTGGTCGAGGTCTTCCCCCAGACGCTGGTCGACGCCCTCAAGCTGACGGCGCAGGCCAACGGCCGCTACTTCACGTCGTACGACGAGGCCGAGAACAGCCCGGTCGACCCGGTGTGGAGCCCGTGGGGAGGCCTCAGCGGCCTCTGCGTGATCGAGCCGCTGACGCCGACGACCATCGTCGCCGCCGGCGGTGCCTCGCTCAACACCGAGGACCAGCCGGGCATCATCATGGTCCTCGGCGGCAGCACGCTCGACTGGCGAGGGACTGCCCAGTTCTACGGCGTCATCTACGTCGAGGGCACGTGCGACTTTTCGCGAGGCACGGCGGACATCCACGGCATGTGCGTGGTCAACACCGACTACGGACTCCGGGGGACGCCGGATATCCGCTACAACGACAACTGCATCGCCAACCTCGACAACCGGTTCCCGTCGGCGACCCGTCGCGTGCCGAACACGTGGCGCGAGGTGCAGCCGCAGTAGCCGGCGCAGGGACAGGCGCGACTCGACCGACGGGGCGGGGAGCCGGCAGGCTCCCCGCCCCGTCGACTTGCGCAACGCCCCGTCAGCCTGCGCCCCGCCCGTCGGCCGGCGCTCTTCTCCGCGAGCCTGTGCGCTGCCCGACCGGCTAGCGCGGACCTCGCCGGGAGGCGCACGACCGCGGCGGTGTGGCCGCCGCTCGCCCCTACGTGTCGAAGCGCCGCAGTTGCTGCTGCGGCGTGAAGAGGCGGCTCGGCATGAGCCACGTCACCGTCGTGGCGGCGAGTCCGGTGGCGGCGATGAGCATGAACATGACGACGATTTGCAGGCGCACGGCCTCGAGCGGCGGCGCCCCGGCGAGGATCATGCCGGTCATCGCCCCGGGCAGGAAGACGATGCCCATCGTCTTCGTGCTGTCGATGACGGGCACCATCGCGAGCCGTACCGCCCGACGGATGATCCCGTGCGCCGCGGCGCGCGGCTCGGCGCCGAGGGCGAGGGCGGCCTCGATGCGGCCGCGCTGCGCGCCCGCGTCCTGAACGATGCGCAGCGCGGTGACCGAGGCCACGTTCATGGTGTTCCCGATGATCATGCCGCCGATGGGGATCACGTAGCGGGCTCCGGTCGGGATGATGCCGAGGACGACCATGACTCCCAGGGTCGTCGCCGAGGCCAGCCCCAGGGCGACGACCATCAGCCAGAGCGCCCCGGGCACGACGCGCACGTTGCGCGCCGCGGTGAAGGCGGCGAACGTCAGCATCGCCGCGAGCATGAGGAGCACCCACAGGGGCCGGTCGGCGTCGAGGATCAGGGCGATGACGAAGCCGATCGCGGTGAGCTGGATGAAGGCGCGCGCCGAGGCGACGAGCAGGTCCTTCTCGAGGTCGAGCCGCTGCCGCCAGGAGAGCAGCAGGGCGAGCGCGACGAGCACGAGGGCGGCGGCGACGTCGACGTAGGTGAACTGGTCGCCGCTCACAGCCGTCCGCCGTTGTCGTCCGGATCCGCGCCGGCAGCCGGGCGCTCGTCACGGGCTGACTCCCTCGTGCGGCCGCCCAGACGGCCGGTGGCGAAGAGGCGCGTGAGGTCGTGGGCCGGGTCGTCGAGCATCCCGGGCAGAGGACCCCGTTCGACGACCCGGCCCTCCACCAGGAGCAGGCCGTGGTCGCCGATGCGCCGCGCCTGGTGCAGGTCGTGCGTGACGAAGACGAAGGTCAGGTCGGTCGACTCCGCGAGCGCCGCCAGCAGTTCCTCGATGCAGCGGCTCGCGGTCGGGTCGAGCGACGAGGTGGGTTCGTCGAGCAGCAGCACCTCGGGGCGGTTGGCGAGCGCCCGGGCCAGGGCGACGCGCTGAGCCTCGCCCCCCGAGAGTTCGTCCGCGGGTTTGCCGGCGAAGTCGGCGGGCATTCCGACGCGCTCGAGCAGCGGGACGGCCATGTCCCGCGCCTCCGGGCCGTCGCGCTCCGGGTACTCGCGACGGAGGCGCGGGCCGTACAGCACGTTGTCCGTCACCGTGCCCTCGAGCATCGCCGGGCGCTGGAAGACCATCCCGACGCGGCGCCGGAGCTCCGGGACGGGCAGCGCCGTCACGTCCCGCCCGTCGAGAACCACCGTCCCCGCGTCCGGCTCGACCAGCCTGACGATGGCGCGCAGCAGGGTCGACTTGCCGGAGCCGGAGGGCCCTACGACCGTGAACACGCCTCCCTCGGGGACGGAGAAGCTCACGGCGTCGACGATCCGGCGGCCCTCCTCCGCGCCGGGCATCGCGACGACGCCGAGTCCGTCGACCACGAGCTTCGCCGGGTGTGCGTCACCGGTCACGTCGCACAGCGTATCCCACTGCGCGGCCGGGCTCCCGCCCGGGGTATATACTGCCGGTCTTCGGGCGATTAGCTCAGAGGTAGAGCACCTGCCTTACAAGCAGGGGGTCGCTGGTTCGACTCCAGCATCGCCCACCATCAGACGCAGCCGGAGAGGGAGACAGCCGGTGGCCGAGAGCCCCGACCAGAGCCGCGAGCGCCAGTCGTTCGTGCGTCACGAGCTGCGGGCGCCGCTCGCCGTCATGTACCCCGCTCTCGAACTGCTGCTCTCCGGGCAGGCCGGCCCGCTCACGTCCAAACAGCGCGAGTACCTCGACGCGCTCGAGAGGAGCGTCCGGCGACTGGACGGTGCCATCGCCAGCGCATCGGCGACCGGCTGGTTCGACTGCGCCGCCGGGCCGCTGTCGTGCGAGGAGCTCGATGTGACCGTGCTCGTGCGCGAGTACGCGGCCGCGCGTGAGCGCCTCGGGGAGAGGGTGCCCGGCCTCAGCATCGGTGCCGGGTTGCCGCCGGTCTGGGCCGACCGCTGGAGACTGCTGCAGGTGCTCGATACACTCGTCGACAACGCGGCGACGCACGCCGGTCCCAAGGCGGCGGTGACACTGGAGGTCGCGGCGGCGTCCGCGGCGGCGGTGGAGTTCACAGTTCGCGACGATGGGCCCGGCATCCCCGACGAGGAGCTGGCCGGCGTGACGGAGTTCGGCTACGTGGGCGGGCGCGGCCGCGACCGCGAGAACCCGGGCCTCGGGCTGGGGCTCTGGGTCGCGGGCGAGCTCGTCGCCCAGATGGGTGGCGAGCTGGCGCTGGTCAGCGGGCCCGGTGGCGGCCTCGCCGCGACGATCAGTCTGCCGGCGGCCGTGGCGGACCCGGCGGCGAGGTAGCCGCGGCACCTCGAGCCTCGGCCCGTGGCGGGTCACGCCGATTTCTGGCGGCAGCCGCCGGCCGCGCGCTCGTTGCGCCGCGCCCCCGGCCGCGCGCTCGCGGCGCCGCACGCCCGGACGTACCGCAGACGGCGGCCGCGCCGCCCGCCCGCCTCCGGCCGCCCCGCCCGTCTTCTGCGCCGCACGTTTCTCCGAGCGCCCCGGTCGGCGCTTTGCCGCATCCGCTGCCGTGTGCTACAGTACCGTCTCGCTGCAGTGCGGCCGGCCGTGTCATGGCCGGCCGTCGGTGCCTCACGCGGGGGCGTAGTTCAGCTGGTTAGAACGCCGGCCTGTCACGCCGGAGGTCGCGAGTTCGAGTCTCGTCGCTCCCGCCACTTCACTTCATGCGCCGCCGTCGGCGTACGCCCCTCGGGCGGCGTCGCGTCGTCTGCCGCGTGGCTCGTGCCTGCACCGCCGTCGGGATCCTCGCGCCAGCCACCTCGCGCCAGACATCGATCGACCACGCACCCGACACCGATCACCCCGCGACACCGACTTCCCGTGCCGCGCCGAACCCACGCGCCACACCCGTCCCCGCGCCAGCCCTACGCGCGACACCGATCCCCCGCGCAAGACCGCGCGCACGACGGACGCGAGCCCCCCGCGCCGGTCTCCGGGGTGACGCCGTTCCGCCGTGTCGTACACTCGTCGGGCGCGGACCCGCCCGCCGGTCCGCGCCCGACGCCCCATCGCGACCGGGCGACGTGGCAACGAACATCCCGCAGGAGGAGCTTCGTGACGACCCATGACCCAGGCGCGCGGCCCCAAGCGGGTCGCATGACCTACCTGAGCGATGACGACGCGGCGGCGCTGTATGCGGCGGCGCTCGAGATCGTCGCCGACATCGGCATGCGCGTGCACCAGACGGAGGCGCTCGAGCTGCTGCGTGCCGCCGGGTGCGAGGTCGTCGAGCCCGACCTCGTGCGTATCCCCCGCGAGCTGGTCGCGCGGACCCGGGCGAGCGCCCCCGCGGCGATCGAGGTCTTCGACCGCGGTGGCGATCCGGCGATGACCCTGGGCGGCTACGCGAGCTACTTCGGCACGGGCTCCGACCTCATGAGCACCTACGATCTCGAGACCGGCGAGCACCGTCGCAGCGTCCTCGCCGACGTCGGCCGCGCCGCCCGGCTCGCCGACGCGCTCCCGAACATCGACTTCGTCATGTCGTCCGCCTACCCGAACGACGTCGAGCCGTGGCGCAACCACCTCGAGAGCTTCCGCGCCATGGTGAGGCACACGACCAAGCCGATGGTGGTCACCTGCAGCGGCCTCGACGACCTGCGCGTCATGTGGGAGATCGCCTGCGCGCTGCGCGGCGGCGCCGAGGAACTCCGCGCCAGACCGTACTTCACGGTGTACGCGGAGCCCACGAGCCCGCTGCGGCACCCGACGGACAGTCTGGACAAGCTGCTCTTCTGCGCCGACCAGGGTATCCCCGTGATCTACTCCCCGGCGCCGCTGGCCGGCGGCACGGCCCCGCTCACTCCGGCGGGTCACGTCGCCCAGGGGACGGCCGAGTCGCTCTTCGGCCTCGTGATCCACCAGCTCCGCCGCCCGGGCACGTCGTTCATCTTCGGGATGGGCCCGGCCGTTCTCGACATGGGTACCATGCAGTCCTCCTACAACGCCCCCGAGTACCTCGCCGCCCTGCTCGCCGCCGTCGGCATGGCCCGCTGGCTCGACCTGCCCAATTGGGGGTACGGGGCCACGACGGACGCGCAGCTCGTGGACGCCCAGGCGGGGATGGAGATCGCCGAACTGGCCCTGCTCTGCATGGCCGCCGGGTCGAACCTCAACCACGACGTCGGCTACCTCGACTTCGGCCTGACGGCTTCGCTCGAGCTCATCGTGATCGTCGACGAGTACCTCAGCATGAACCGGCGCATCCTCGGCGGCATCGAGGTGACGCCGGAGACGCTGGCTCTGGACGCCGTGCGCCAGGTGGGGTCGGGCGGCGACTTCCTCTCCTCACGGCACACCGCCCGTCACGTCCGCACGGCCCAGTGGCGCCCGACGATCCTCAACCGCCAGGGCCGCTCGCGCTGGGAGGAGGAAGGCGGGCTCGACCTGCGCGAGCGCGCCCGGCGCAAGGCGCTCGAGCTGCTCGCGCGCCACGAGCCCGCCCCGCTCGACCCCGACGTCGCGGAGCGGGTCGACGCCCTCGTCGACGGCTTCGCGCCGGGCCTGTGACGTGCGACCCGGTGTCGACGACCTGCGCTGCGGCCCGATGGATCGCGTGCGACGACCACGGTCGGCGCCACGCTCGCGAAGGCGGAGGCTGACATGAAGATCGCGGAGGTCCGCACGACGCCGCTCGCGCTGGCGTTCAAGGAGCCCTACCACTGGGCCGGACGCGTCGACCACGGGGCTGGGGTCGTCCTGGTCCAGATCGAGACCGAAGGCGGCCTGACCGGAGTGGGCGAGTCGGTGGCCGCGCTCCCCGCCGACGGCACGGTCGCGGCCATCCGGGCGGTCACACCGCTGTTCCTCGGGCAGCCGGCGCACGACGTGGAGCGGCTCCTCACCGCGGCCCGTCACCTGGGCAGCTTCAACCACACGCCGTGGTACGCGGCGTTCTGTCTCGCCGGCGTGGAGATGGCGCTCTGGGACATCCTGGGCAAGGCCGCCGGGCAGCCGGTCCACCGTCTTCTCGGCGGCGCGGTGCGCGACGAGGTCGACTACTTCGGCTTCGTCCAGGGCGACACCGCGGACGAGCTCGCCGAGGACGCCCGCGAGCTCGCCGCCGCCGGCTACGCGGTCATCTACATGAAGGTAGGGCGCGGTGAGGACGCCGACCTGCGCAACACGGCCGCCGTCCGCGAAGCGATCGGCGGCCGCCGTCTGCGCCTCGACCCGAACTGCGCCTGGAGCGTGGCCGAGGCGATCCACATGATCGGACGCCTGCGCGAGTTCGAGCCGGAGTGGATCGAGCAGCCCACGCCGCTGGAGAGCGTCGCTGCCCTGCGTCAGGTCCGGGAGAGCGTCGACGTGCCCATCGCCGCCGACCAGGCAGTCTTCACGCCGGCCGACGTCTACGAGATCTGCCGTCAGCGAGCGGCCGACGTGATCGTCCTCTCGCCGCAGGAGGCGGGCGGCCTGCTCGCCTTCGGTAAGGCCGCCGCCATCGCCGAGGCGGCGGGCATCCCCATCTGCCTGCACGGGCAGGGCGTCTCGGGCATCACCGACGCCGCCCAGCACCATCTCGGACTGCGCACCGCCAACCTCACCGACGGCAACCAGATCATGCACCAGCTCCTCGTCGAGGATCTGGTCACCGCCCCGGACCTGACCCCGGTGGAAGGCAGGCTCGGACAGTGGGAGACGCCCGGCCTGGGCGTCGAGCTCGACCCCGACGCCGTCGCGCGCGCATCCGATTGGCACGGGCGCTGGGCTGGGCGATGAGGCCGACGCCTCCGCCCGGCGCAGCCGCTCGCGCCACCGAGGCTCGCTGATGGGCGCGGGTCCCTACCCCGACTTCTTCAACGACGTCTTCGGCCCGGTCATGCAGCCCGGCTCGAGCTCCCACACCGCGGGGCCGTGCCGCCTGGGCTACCTCGCCGCCGATCTCCTGGGCGAGACGCCGGTGAGCGCCCGTGTCCTCCTCGATGCGCACGGCTCCTTCGCCGGCACCTTCGGGCTCATGGCCGAGGACCGGGCGATGCTCGCCGGGATCCTCGGGCTGCTGCCCGACGACGAGCGCCTCTTCCGCGCTTTCGAGCTCGCCGCCGAGAGCGGCTTGGCGTCGTCGTTCGAGTTCGGCGACCTCGTCGAGAGCACGCACCCGAACGCCGTGAAGTTCGTTCTCACCGGCGCGGGCGGCCGCGTCGCCGAGCTCGTCGGCGCGTCGCTCGGCGGCGGCGTGGT
>DATHSP010000136.1:0-1825 GCA_035464075.1 Thermoleophilia bacterium
GCCGGCGCCTGGGTGATGGTGGACTTGGTGCACGCCGCTCCGCACGAGCTGCCCGACGTGGCCGGGATGGGCATCGACATGGCGGTCTTCAGCCCCTACAAGGTCGTCGCGCCGCACCTCGGGGTGCTCTACCTGGGCCCACGGGTGCGGGATCGCCTGACCCCGCCGAAGCTCGCGTTCCACGCCGCCGACGCCCCCAACGCCTGGGAGCCCGGCACGCAATCGCAGGAGGCGATCGTCGGTTGGGGCGCGGCGCTCGATCACCTGGTCGAGATCGGGACCGAGGTCGACGAGGCCGTCGCCGTCGACGAGCGGGCCGCGTGGCGCACGGCCTACGTGGCGATCGCCGCACACGAGGACGCCCTGTGCGCGCGCATGCTGCACGGTCTCGATGCCCTCGGCCTCGAGCGCTACGGTCTGCCGGGGGTGGAGGAGAGGACCGCCACGGTCGCCTTCAACCACCCCGAGCGGGCGCCGGGGGAGGTCGCCGCCGCGCTCGCCGACGCCGGCGTGGCCGTGGCCGCCGGCCACTTCTACGCCCACGACCTGGTCATGCGGGAGCTCGGCCTCGCCGAGCGCGGCGGCGCCGTCCGGGCGAGCGCCGTCCACTACACCGATGCCGGCGACGTCGACGCTCTGCTCGAGGCCCTGGCGAAGATCTGAGGGCGTGAGCGCCGCGGCTCAGGCGGCGGCCGGGTCGCGCAGGAGTGCGCGGGCGTGGAGCCGGGCCTCGTCGCCGGCGTCGCCGGCGAGCATCCGGGCGAGCTCCTCGACCCTGGCCTCGCCCGCGAGCGCGGCGACGCGGGTGACCGTGCGACCCTCGGCCTCGGCCTTGTCGACCCGCAGGTGGCGATCGGCGAACGCGGCGACCTGAGCCAGGTGGGTCACCACCAGCACCTGGCGACCGCGGGCGAGCCGAGCGAGGACCTCGCCGACGGCGCGACCGCTGCGGCCACCGAGGCCGGCGTCCACCTCGTCGAACACCAACGTCGGCACGGCCGACCCGGCGGCGGCGTGCAGCGCCAGCATCACCCGCGACAGCTCGCCGCCCGACGCGACCTCCTGGAGGGGCGCCAGCGGCTCGCCGAGGTTGGCGCCGAAGCGGAACGCGACCCGCTCGGCGCCGTGCCGACCGGCGTCGGCGAGCGGCTCGAGGGCGATCTCGAAGCGCCCGTGCGGCAGGGCGAGTTCGCGCAACACCGAGGTGACCGCGGGCGCCAGTTCCGCCGCCGCCCGCGCGCGGCCCTGGCCGAGGGTCGCGGCCGCCGCCGTCAGGCGGGCCGTGGCGTGGGCCTCGCGCTCGACCAGGGCGGCGTCCGCGGCCTCGGCGCCGGTCAGCTCGGCGAGCTCGGCCGCGAGGGTGTCGCGCATGGCCAGCACGCCGGCGACCCCCGAGCCGTACTTCCGTTCGAGGTTCTCGATCTCGGCCCTCCGGGCCTCGAGTCGGTCCAGTTCGCCAGGTTCGCTCTCGAGTCGCTCCAGCGCCCGCTCGAGCTCGTCGCCGATCGCCTGCACCGCCGCCAGCGCGTCGCGCGCCTCTTCGGTCAGGCTCGCGAGCTGGGTGTCGTGGCGGGCGGCCTGCGTCAACGTGCGCACGGCATCGGAGAGCCGGTCCGCGGCGCACGGCCGGTCGCCGCTCTCGTCGGCCGCGCTGAGCGCCGCGAGGGCCTCGGTGACGCCTTCACGGACGCGTTCGACGTGGCGCAGCACCGCCAGCCGGGCGTCGAGGCGGGCGTCCTCGTCGGGCGCGAGGCGCGCGGCGTCGATCTCGTCGACCTGGTAGCGCAGGAGGTCGAGCTGCCGGGCACGGTCGCGGGCGGCCTCC
>DATHSP010000137.1:0-17800 GCA_035464075.1 Thermoleophilia bacterium
GCCCACCCGGACCGCTCGGACGACCGCCGGGACCACCCGGGCGACCGCCGGGCCTGCCGGGACCGCCCGGGCGACCGCCCGGACCGTCGCGACGCGGGCCGCGACGGTCGCGGCCGCGGTCGTCGCGGGCGCGGTCGTCGCGCTCCTGGCGTGCCTTGGCCTCGTCCATCGGGAAGCCCTCGGGCAGGATCTCGCCCTTGTTGATCCACACCTTGACGCCGATGCGGCCGAAGGTCGTGCGTGCCTCGCGGAAGCCGTAGTCGATGTCGGCGCGCAGCGTGTGCAGCGGCACGCGACCCTCGCTGTAGTGCTCGGAGCGCGCCATCTCGGCGCCGCCCAGGCGGCCGGCGCAGCGCACGCGCATGCCGGCGGCGCCGGAGCGCATCGCGCTCGTCAGGGCGCGCTTCATCGCCCGCCTGAAGCTCACGCGGTTCTCGAGCTGCTCGGCGATCGACTGCGCCACCAGGACGGCGTCGAGCTCGGGCCGCTTGACCTCGAGGATGTTCACCTGGACGTTCTTGCGCGTCATCGCGTGGATCTCTTTGCGCAGCGCGTCGACCTCGGAGCCGCTCTTGCCGATCACGATGCCCGGACGCGCCGTGTGGATGTCGATGGTCACGTTGTTCTGGTCCTTGCGGATGATGATGCGCGACAGACCGGCGTGCGACAGCTTGCCCAGGATGTGCCGGCGGATGCGCGCGTCCTCCGCGAGGAAGTGCTTGAACTCTTTCTCCGTATACCAGTGCGACTTCCAGTCGTGGATGACGCCGACTCGGAACCCGCCGGGATGCACCTTCTGGCCCACTAGGAACGGACCTCCCTCTGATCCACCGCGATGGTGATGTGGCTCGTGCGCTTGCGGATGCGGTTGACCCGGCCCATGGCGCGGAACTGCCAGCGCTTGAGCGTAGGCCCCTCGTCGACGCGGGCCACCTTCACGAACAGGTCGTCGGCGGCCATGTCGTTGTTGTTCTCCGCGTTGGCCACGGCCGAGTCGAGCACCTTCTTGACCACGCGGGCGGCGTTGCGGTTGGCGAAGAACAGGGTGCTGCGCGCGTCCGCGACCGACTTGCCGCGGATGAGGTCGGCGACCTCGCGCGCCTTGCGCGGCGCGACCCGCACGTACTTCGCCTGTGCCTGTACTGCCATCGTCGCTCAGCTCACCTTCGCGCCGCGCGGTCGCCCCGCACGTGCCCGCGGAACGTACGTGTGAGGGCGAACTCGCCCAGCTTGTGCCCGACCATCGACTCGGTCACGAACACGGGCACGTGCTTGCGCCCGTCGTGCACGGCGATGGTGTGGCCGACCATCTCCGGGAAGACCGTCGAGGCCCTCGACCACGTCTTGATCATCTTCTTCTGGTTGCTCGCGTTCATCGCCACGATGCGCCGCATGAGGCGCTCGTCGACGAACGGGCCCTTCTTCGCTGACCTGCTCATCGCTCGCCTCCCGCCTTACCCACGCTTGCCGCGCTTGCGGCCGCGGATGATGAACTTGTCGGACTGCTTCTTGCCGGGCCGCGTACGGTAGCCCAGCGTCGGCACGCCCCAGGGCGTGACCGGGTGACGCCCGGCGGTGGTCTTGCCTTCGCCGCCGCCGTGCGGGTGGTCGACCGGGTTCATGGCCGTGCCGCGCACCGTCGGGCGGACGCCCCGCCAGCGCGTGCGCCCGGCCTTGCCGCCGTCGATGTTGGAGTGGTCGGAGTTGCCGACCTCGCCCACCGTCGCGCGGCACTTGAGGCTGATGCGGCGCAGCTCGCCCGAGGGCAGCCTGACGACGCCGTAGCCCTTCTCCTTGGCCTGGAGCTGCGCGCTCGCGCCGGCGCTGCGCACGAGCTGCGCGCCGCGGCCGGGCTGGAGCTCGAGGTTGTGCACCGTGGTGCCGGTCGGCACGTTCTCGAGCGGCAGCGCGTTGCCGGGCTTGATGTCGGCCTGGGGGCCGGACTCGACCACGTCGCCCTGCTTGAGCCCGCGCGGGCAGATGATGTAGCGCTTCTCGCCGTCCACGTAGTGGAGCAGGGCGATGCGCGCCGAGCGGTTCGGGTCGTACTCGATGTGGGCGACCTTCGCCGGCACGCCGTCCTTGTCCCTCTTGAAGTCGATGATCCGATAACGGCGCTTGTGGCCCCCGCCCTTGTGGCGCGTCGTGATGCGCCCGTGTGTGTTGCGGCCGCCGGTCTTCTTGAGCGGCGCCACGAGGGAGCGCTCGGGCTCGGTGCGCGTGATGTCCTCGAACGTCTCGACCGTCATGAAGCGACGGCCCGGTGAGGTCGGTCTGAATTTGCGGATGCCCATTACCTGCCCTCGAAGAACTCGATCTTGTCGCCCTCGCGGAGCTGGACGACGGCTTTCTTCCAGCCCGGGGTGCGCCCGCGGCTCCAGCCGCGGCGCTTGGGCTTGCTCGGCACGTGCGAGGTCGCGACATTGACGACGGTCACGTCGAAGAGCTGGGCGACCGCCTGCGCGATCATGGTCTTGTGCGCGTCCGGGTGCACCTCGAAGGTGTACCGGTTGTGGTCGATCTGCGCGTAGCTCTTCTCGGAGATGACCGGCCTGATGATGATCTTCTCAGCTTCTACCATCGGTCACGCCTCGCTCAGGGCGGCGAACGCCTTCTCGGTCAGGAGCAGCGAGCGGGTGCGCAGCACGCGCTCGGTGGACAGCCCGCGGACCTCGACGGTCTCCGCGTAGGACAGGTTGCGCACGGACTTCGTGACCGCCGGCTCGTCGCTGGTGACGACGAGGACCGGGGCGGCGATGTCGAGCCCCACGAGGAACTCGTGCACGCGCCTGGTGCTCGGGTCGTCGAGCTCGAGCCCGGCGGCGACGAACACGTGGCCGTTCTCGGCGCGGTTGGACAACGCCATGGCGAGCGCCTTCTTGACGACCTTGCGGTTCACCTTGATGGCGTAGCTGCGCGGCTTCGGCCCGAAGGCGGTGCCGCCGCCCGTGCGCACCGGCGACTTGATGCTGCCGGCGCGGGCGCGGCCCGTGCCCTTCTGGCGGAACAGCTTGGCGGTCGACCCGCTGACCTCGCCGCGCGTCTTGGTCGAGGCGGTGCCCCGGCGCCGCGCGAGCTGCTCGCCGCGCACGGCCAGATGCAGCACGCCGACGTCGGCGGGCACGGCGAAGAGCTCGGGGCGCAGGTCGCGCGACTCGATCTCCTTGCCGTCGATGCCGACGACCGTCGCCTTGCCGGCGGTGCCGCGACGCGGCTCGGGCCGCTCGGCTCTGGCGGCCCTGGCGGGCTTCGGCGGGCGCTCGGCGCGCGCCGGCGCGACCGGGGCCGCGGCCTTGCCGCGGCGGCGCGGCTTGGCCGGCGTGGTCTCTGCCTTGTCGGCCGTCGCGGCCTTGTCGGCCTTGTGCTTGGCGGCGCGGGCGCGCTTCGGCTTGGCCGGCTCGTCGGTCTTGGCGGTCTCGTCGGCCTGCGGCGCCTCGGCCTTCGCGGCCTTGGGCTTGGCGGCCGGCTTGTCGGCCTTCGGCTTGGCTGCGCGGGCGCGCTTCGGCTTGGCGGCCGGCTCGTCGGCCGTGACGGGCTCGTCGGCCTGCGGCGCCGCGGCCTTCGCGGCCTTGGGCTTGGCGGCCGGCTTGTCGACCGGCTTGTCGGCCTTCGGCTTGGCGGCGCGGGCGCGCTTCGGCTTGGCGGCCGGCTCGTCGGCCTTGACGGTCTCGTCGGCCTGCGGCGCCCCGGCGGCCTTGTCGGAGGCGGCCTTCGCGGCGGCCGTCTCGGCCGCGCTCTCGGCGGCGTCGGGCGCCGCGTCGCCGGTCTGGTTCTTCTTGGTCTCGTCGGCGGTCACGATCCCCTGCCCTTGACGATGACGACGGAGTTCTTGGCGCCCGGCACGGCACCCCTGACGAGCAGCAGGTTGTTCTCGGGGTCGCGGCGCACGATGCGCAGGCCGCGCTGGGTGACCTGATGCGCGCCCATGTGCCCGCTCATACGCATGCCCTTGAAGACCCGGCTCGGGTAGGCGCTGGCGCCGATCGAGCCCGGCTGGCGGACGTTGTGCGAGCCGTGCGTCTCGGGGCCGCGGCTGAAGTTGTGGCGCTTGATGGTGCCCTGGAAGCCCTTACCCTTGGACACGCCGGAGACGCTGACCATCTCACCGTCTTCGAACGCCTCGACGGTCACCGTGTCGCCTACCTTGAGCGCACTCGGGCCGCGGAACTCGACGAGATGGCGCATGCCGTGCTTGAGGCCGGCCTTCTTGAGGTGGCCGAGCTCGGGCTTGTTCAGGTGCTTGTCCTTGCACTCCTCGAAGGCGAGCTGGACGGCGTCGTAGCCGTCCTTCTCGGCGGTGCGCACGAGCGTGACGGGGCAGGGCCCGGCCTGGATGACCGTGACCGGGACGACGTTGCCGTCGTCGTCGAACAACTGGGTCATGCCGATCTTCTTGCCGATGATGCCGTTCATACTCGTCACAGTTTGATCTCGATGTGGACGCCGGCGGGCAGGTCGAGGCGCATGAGCTGGTCGACCGTCTTGGGCGTCGGCTGGTGGATGTCGATCAGCCGCTTGTGCGTACGGATCTCGAAGTGCTCACGCGAGTCCTTGTCCTTGAACGGGCTCTTGATGACGCAGTAGACGTTCTTCTCGGTGGGCAGCGGCACCGGACCAGAGATGGTCGCACCGCTGCGCTGAGCCGTCTCCACGATGGACTGCGCGCTGCGCTCGATGAGCTCGTGGTCGTAACTCTTCAACCGTATGCGGATCTTCTGCTGGGCCACTCTCGTCTTCTCGCTCTCGCCGTGTCCGGCTTCGTTCCCCTTGTTCACGGGTCCGGGCGTGTCGGCCGCCGCGGCGTGCGCGGCACGCCCGTCCCGTTCTCTCCGTGTGGTCAGTCGATGATGGTCGAGATCGCCCCGGCGCCGACGGTGCGGCCGCCCTCGCGGATGGCGAAGCGGAGACCCTCTTCCATGGCGATCGGGGTGATGAGCTGCACTTCCATCTCGGTGTTGTCGCCCGGCATGACCATCTCCACGCCCTCGGGCAGGGTGATGACGCCGGTCACGTCGGTGGTGCGGAAGTAGAACTGCGGCCGGTAGCCGTTGAAGAACGGCGTGTGGCGGCCGCCTTCGTCCTTGGACAGGACGTAGACCTGGGCCTTGTAGTGCGTGTGCGGCGTGATGCTGGCCGGCTTGGCGCAGACCATGCCGCGCTCGACCTCTTCGCGCTTGGTGCCGCGCAGGAGGACGCCGATGTTGTCGCCGGCGCGGCCCTCGTCGAGCAGCTTGCGGAACATCTCGACGCCGGTCACGGTGGTCTTCATCGGCTTGTCGCGCATGCCGACGATCTCGATCTCTTCGCCGACCTTGACGATGCCGCGCTCGACACGGCCGGTGGCGACGGTGCCGCGGCCGGTGATCGTGAAGACGTCTTCGACCGGCATCAGGAACGGCTTGTCGACGTCGCGCTCGGGCTCCGGGAGGTACGTGTCGAGGGCGTCGGTGAGCTCGATGATCGACTTGCACCACTCGCACTCGGGCTTGCCGCAGCCGCACTCGAGCGCCTTGAGCGCCGAGCCCTTGATGACGGGCAGCTCGTCGCCGGGGAACTCGTACTCGGTGAGCAGCTCGCGGACCTCCATCTCGACCAGCTCGATGAGCTCGGGGTCGTCGACGAGGTCGACCTTGTTCATGTACACGATGATGTGCGGCACGTTGACCTGGTGAGCCAGGAGGACGTGCTCACGGGTCTGCGGCATGGGGCCGTCGTCGGCGCCCACGACGAGGATCGCGGCGTCCATCTGGGCGGCGCCGGTGATCATGTTCTTGATGTAGTCGGCGTGCCCGGGGCAGTCGACGTGGGCGTAGTGGCGCTTCTCGGTCTCGTACTCGACGTGAGCGGTCGCGATGGTGATGCCGCGCTCGCGCTCTTCGGGAGCCTTGTCGATCTGGTCGAAAGCAGTGAACTGGGTGTTGCCGATGCCGCGGTTGTGGAGGACAAGCGTCATCGCAGCCGTCAGGGTCGTCTTGCCGTGGTCGACGTGCCCGATCGTGCCCACATTCATGTGCGGCTTGCTGCGGTCGAACTTCTGCTTCGCCATCTCTCCTACTCTCCTTTTGCCGACACCGTGAAGGTGGTGGTCACACAGTGATGGCGCGGCCGGCACCCAGTGCCTGCCGCACCAAAGGACGGCAGTATACAGCAGGCGCGCCCGCGAGGGCAAACATCGGACCGCGTGCGCGAGGGGATCATCCGCGCACCCTGGCGACGATCTCGCCGGCGATCTGCGCCGGCACTTCGGCGTAGTGCTTGAACTGCGCCGTATAGGTCGCCCGGCCCTGGGTGGTCGAGCGCAGGTCGGTCGCGTACCCGAACATCGAGGAGAGGGGCACGGTGGCGTCGATGACCTGCGCCGTGCCCCGCTGCTCCATGCCGTCGATGTGCCCGCGGCGCCCGCTGAGGTCACCCATCACATCGCCCATGAACTCGAGCGGCGCGACCACCTCGACCGCCATCATCGGCTCGAGGAGCACCGGGTGCGCCTTGTGGACGGCGTTCTTGAGCGCCAGCGAGCCGGCGATCTTGAAGGCCATGTCGGAGGAGTCGACCTCGTGGTAGCTGCCGTCGATGAGGGTGACCTTGAGGTCGACCATGGGGTAGCCGGCGAGGACGCCGGTGCTCATGGCCTCCTGGACACCCTCGTCGACGGCGGGGATGTAGTCGCGCGGGATCGTGCCGCCCTGGATGCGGCTCTCGAAGACGTAGCCGCCACCGGGCTCGTTGGGCGCCAGGTCGATGTACACGTGGCCGTACTGGCCGCGGCCGCCGGTCTGGCGCACGAAGCGGCCCTCGACCTTCTGGACCGCGCGGCGCACCGTCTCGCGGTAGGCGACCTGCGGCTTGCCGACGTTGGCGTCGACACCGAACTCGCGCACCAGCCGGTCGACGATGATCTCGAGGTGCAGCTCGCCCATGCCCGAGATGATGGTCTGCGCGGTCTCCTCGTCGCTGCGCACCTGGAAGGTCGGGTCTTCCTCGGCGAGGCGCTGCAGCGAGGCGGCGAGCTTCTCCTCGTCGGCCTTGGTCTTGGGCTCGATGGCGACGGCGATCACCGGCTCGGGGAACTCCATCGACTCGAGCACGACCGGCTTGGACGGGTCGGAGAGGGTGTCACCGGTGCTCGTCGACTTGAGGCCGATGGCGGCGGCGATGTCGCCGGCGTACAGCTCGTCGCGGTCCTCGCGGTGGTTGGCGTGCATCTGCAGGATGCGGCTGATGCGCTCGCGCTTGCCCTTGGTCGAGTTGAGGACGTACGAGCCGGCCTTGAGCGTGCCCGAGTAGACGCGCACGTAGGTGAGGCGGCCGACGTAGGGGTCGGTCGCGACCTTGAAGGCGATGGCCGCGAACGGGGCCGTGTCGTCGGGCTTGCGGTGGGCGGTCTCGCCGTTGGGCTTGACGCCCTCGATCGGGGGCACGTCGAGCGGCGACGGCAGGTACTCGACGATCGCGTCCATGAGCGGCTGCACGCCCTTGTTCTTGAAGCTCGAGCCGCACAGGACCGGGGTGATGCTGATGTCGAGCGTCGCCTGGCGGATGACCTCGCGCAGGTGCTCGACGGTGATCTCGCGGCCCTCGAGGTAGGTCTCGAGCAGGTGGTCGTCGTGGTCGGCCACCGCCTCGATGAGCTTCTGGCGGTACTCGTCGGCGAGCTCGCGCAGCTCGTCGGGGATCGCCTGCGTCTCGAAGGTCGTGCCCAGCTCGTCGAGGTAGACGATGGCGTTCATCTCGACCAGGTCGATGATGCCGCGGAAGTCGGACTCGGCGCCGATCGGCAGCTGCAGGGCGACCGGGTTGGCGCCGAGGCGGTCGACCAGCATCTGCAGGCCGCGGAAGAAGTCGGCCCCGATGCGGTCCATCTTGTTGATGTAGGCGATGCGCGGGATGCCGTACTTGTCGGCCTGGCGCCAGACGGTCTCGGACTGCGGCTCGACCCCGCCGACCGAGCAGAAGAGGGCGATGGCCCCGTCGAGCACGCGGAGGCTGCGCTCGACCTCGACGGTGAAGTCCACGTGCCCGGGCGTGTCGATGATGTTGACCTGCGTGTCGCGCCAGAAGACGGTGGTCGCCGCCGAGGTGATGGTGATGCCGCGCTCCTGCTCCTGCTGCATCCAGTCCATCACCGCCGCGCCCTCGTGCACCTCACCGATCTTGTGGGTCTTGCCGGTGTAGTAGAGGATGCGCTCGGTCGTCGTCGTCTTGCCCGCGTCGATGTGGGCCATGATGCCGATGTTGCGCGTTCTTTCGAGCGGGTACTGCCGCATGCTTCCTGTCTCGGGCCGCCGGGCGGCCGGTCGCGGTCATGACAAAGGCCCCTGACCGGCCGGCGGCCGGGTCAGGGGCCTTTGCGGGTCACCAGCGGTAGTGCGCGAAGGCCTTGTTGGCCTGGGCCATACGGAAGATGTCGTCCTTCTTCTTGAACGCGCCGCCCTGCCCCTGAAGGGCGTCGAGCATCTCGTTGGCGAGACGCTCGGTCATGACCTTCTCGCGGCGGTCGCGGGAGTAGGCCACGAGCCAGCGGATGGCCAGCGTGCGGGCGCGGCGGCCGGGCACCTCGACGGGCACCTGGTAGGTGGCGCCGCCGACGCGCCGGCTGCGGACCTCGAGGTGCGGGGTGAGGGCCTGGACGGCCTCCTGCAGCACCTCGACGGGGTCGCGGCCGGTCTTCTGGCGCACCATCTCGAGGGCGCCGTAGACGATCTGCTCGGCCGTGGACTTCTTGCCGTCGAGCAGGACCTTGTTGATGACCTGGGTCACCAGCTTGCTGTTGTACACGGGGTCGGGGAGGACCTCCCGCCGCGTGATCGTGCCTCTACGCGGCATGGCTTACCTCGATCCCTTGGCGCCGTAGCGGGAGCGCGCCTGCTTGCGGTCGGAAACGCCGGCCGTGTCGAGCGTGCCGCGGATGACCTTGTAACGCACACCCGGCAGGTCCTTGACGCGGCCGCCGCGCACGAGCACCACGGAGTGCTCCTGCAGGTTGTGGCCGATGCCCGGGATGTAGGTCGTGACCTCCATGCCGTTCACCAGCCTGACACGGGCGACCTTGCGCAGGGCGGAGTTGGGCTTCTTGGGCGTCGCGGTGTAGACGCGCGTGCACACGCCGCGCTTCTGCGGCGAGCCCTTGAGCGCGGGGGTCTTGGCCCGCTTGGTCTTCTGCTCGCGCCCTTTACGGACGAGCTGGCTGATCGTCGTCATCTACCCTCTCTGGTCGGGCCGGCTTCGGACAGCGGCCACGTAGTCTAGCAATTGAGGGCGGCGGCCGCAACAGCGCGGAGCGCGTGCGGCGGCCGCCGCCCCAGGGCTCAAGTCAGTCGGCCGGGCCGCCCTCGTCGACGGCGTCGGCCTCGTCGAGCGCGTCGGCGTCGACCGCCGGCCCGAGGTCGCCGGCCGCGTCCGCGGCCGGCTCGGGCTCGAGGCCGATGCGCCGCAGCGCCTCGAGGTCGCTGTAGCCGCCGGCCCAGGTGTCGCCACCCATGAGGCGCTGCGCCTCGGCCAGGGCCTCGCCGCGCCCCGCGGGGTAGATATCGACGCCGCGGTAGCGGCGCAGGCCCGTGCCCGCGGGGATGAGCTTGCCGATGATGACGTTCTCCTTGAGGCCGGTGAGGGTGTCGACCTTGCCCTCGATCGAGGCGTCGGTGAGCACCTTCGTGGTCTCCTGGAACGAGGCCGCCGAGAGGAAGCTCTCGGTCGCCAGCGAGGCCTTGGTGATGCCGAGGATGATCTCCTCGGCCTCGGCCGCCTGGCCGCCCTCGCCGACGATGCGCTCGTTGGTCGTACGGAAGGCGTACCGGTCGACGAGCTGGCCGGGCAGGAACTGCGTGTCGCCCGGCGTCGCCACGCGGATCTTCTTCATCATCTGCCGGACGATGAGCTCGATGTGCTTGTCGTTGATCTCGACGCCCTGCGAGCGGTAGACCTCCTGCACCTCGTCGACGAGGTAGCGCTCGGTCTTGTCGATGCCGGCGTGCTTGAGCAGGTCGGCCGGGTAGAGCGAACCCGGGGTGAGGGGCGTGCCCTCGTCGACCCAGTCGCCGTCCTCGACCAGCAGGTACGTGCGCTCCGGGACGGTGTACTCCTTGGGGCTGCCCTCCTCGGGGTGCAGGAGCACGTGGTAGCCGCGCTCGACCTTCTCGATGGCCGCGCGGCCGCTGCACTCGGCGATGCGCGCGACGCCCTTCGGCTTGCGCGCCTCGAAGAGCTCGACCACGCGCGGCAGGCCGTGCGTGATGTCGGCGCCGGCGATGCCGCCGGTGTGGAAGGTGCGCATGGTGAGCTGCGTGCCCGGCTCGCCGATCGACTGCGCGGCGATGTGCCCGACGGCGTCGCCGATCTCGGCCGCCGCGTTGTTGTGCAGCGCGTAGCCGTAGCAGTGCTGGCAGACCCCGGACTCGGCGTCGCACTTGAGGACGCTGCGTACCGGCACCATCGGGTCGGCCTCGGAGCTGCGCTGCAGGGCGGCGAGGATCTGCTCGCGGGTGACGACGTCGATCAGCGTGTCGCGGTCGACGGCCACCTCGCCGGTCGCCTCCTCGATGACGGGGGCGCCGAGGTAGCGGCCGAGCAGGTTCTCGTTGGGCTCGTGCCGCCAGACCGCCTCGGGCTTGGCCGCGGCGCGCCCCTGCTTGACCTTGACCTTGGCGTTCGGCATGTCGGCGAAGACCTCGCGCAGGAGGCCGAGCTCGGCGGCGCCCATCTTGACGCCCTTCTTGAGGACGGTGCGGTCACTGCGTGGCCGCGCCACGTTCTCGGCCAGGGTCGTGCCCTTGAGCAGCGGGTTCTCCTCGCGCCGTCGCGACCACGGCGACATCGGCACCCACTCCTGCGTGCCGCAGTCCTCCTCGCTCACCGTCATGTCCTGGCAGACGTCGACCAGGCGGCGGGTGAGGTAGCCCGAGTCGGCGGTGCGCAGGGCGGTGTCGGCGAGTCCCTTGCGGGCGCCGTGGGTCGAGATGAAGAACTCGAGCACCGACAGGCCCTCGATGAAGCTCGACTTCACCGGCTGTTCGATGGTCTCGCCCTTCGGGTTGGTGAACTGGCCGCGCCAGCCGGCGAGCTGGCGGATCTGCTTGATGTCGCCGCGGGCGCCGGAGGTCGCCATCATGTAGATGGGGTTGAGGGCGTTGAAGTTGGCCGTGGTCGCGGCCGTGATCTGCACGTCGGCCTCGCGCCAGATCTCCTTGACCTTGGTGCGGCGCTCCTCCTCCGTGTAGAAGCCCAGGTCGTACTGCTCCTGGGCGGCGGCCACCATGTGCTCGTGCCCTTCCAGGATCTCGGCCTTCTCCTTCTCGGGGATCACGACGTCGTTCTTGGACACCGTGACCGCGGCCCGGGTCGCGAAGTGGAAGCCGACCTCCTTGAAGACGTCGAGCACGCGGGCCACCTTGTTGGCGCCGTACTTGGCGACCAGCACGTTGATGAACGACGCCAGCGCCTTCTTGGTGATGGTGTAGTTGATGTAGCTGTACTCGGCCTCGGAGAAGTCCTCGCCGAGGACCTCGCCGAGCCCCTCCTGGACCTGCTGGTTGAAGAGCACGCGCCCGACCGTGGTGACGATGCGCTCGCCGTTCGGGCGCCGCACGACGATGGCGCGGCGCGTGAACTCGGCGATGCCCGCCGCGCGCTGCGTGGGGACCTGCCGCTGGTCGAGGATCCGCTGCTCGTAGGCGCGCAGGACCTCGTCGTAGCTGGCGTACACCGGCAGCGGCTCGTCGAAGTCGGCCGGGGTCACGCCGCTGAGGTCGTCCTGGGGGTGGTAGGTGAGGTAGTAGACCCCGATGACCATGTCCTGGCTGGGCACGGCGATCGGCTTGCCGTGCGCCGGCGAGAGCACGTTGTTGGTCGACAGCATGAGCAGCCGGGCCTCGGCCTGCGCCTCCCAGGAGAGCGGCAGGTGCACGGCCATCTGGTCGCCGTCGAAGTCGGCGTTGAAGGCGGCGCAGACCAGCGGGTGGATCTGGATCGCCTTGCCCTCGACGAGCAGCGGCTCGAAGGCCTGGATGCCGAGGCGGTGCAGGGTCGGCGCGCGGTTGAGGAGCACGGGGTGCTCGGTGATGACCTCCTCGAGGATGTCCCAGACCTCGGGCACCATCGACTCGACCATCTTCTTGGCCGCCTTGATGTTCTGCACCATCTTGCGCGACACCAGCCGGCTCATGATGAACGGCTTGAAGAGCTCGAGGGCCATCATCTTGGGCAGGCCGCACTGGTGCATCTTGAGGTGCGGGCCGGCGACGATCACCGAGCGCCCCGAGTAGTCGACGCGCTTGCCGAGCAGGTTCTGGCGGAACCGGCCCTGCTTGCCCTTGAGCATGTCGGAGAGGCTCTTGAGCGGCCGGTTGCCCGGGCCGGTCACGGCCCGGCCACGCCGGCCGTTGTCGAAGAGCGCGTCGACCGCCTCCTGAAGCATGCGCTTCTCGTTGTTCACGATGATGTCGGGCGCCTGCAGGTCGAGCAGCCGCTTGAGGCGGTTGTTGCGGTTGATGACGCGCCGGTAGAGGTCGTTGAGGTCGCTGGTCGCGAAGCGGCCGCCGTCGAGCTGGACCATGGGGCGCAGCTCCGGCGGGATGACCGGGATGACGTCGAGGACCATCCACTCGGGCCGGTTGCCGCTGCGCAGGAAGGCGGAGACCACCTTGAGGCGCTTGACGGCGCGGGCCTGGCGCTGGCCCTTGGCGGTGCGGATCGTCTCGCGCAGGTCGGCGGCCTCCTGCTCGAGGTCGACGCCGCCGAGCAGCTCGCGCACGGCCTCGGCCCCGGTGCCGCCCTCGAAGTAGCGGCCGAAGCTCTCCGGCTCGTAGCCGGGCTCGCGGCCGAACATGCGCTCCATCTGCTGGTAGAGCGTCTCGTCGGAGACGACCTGCCGCGGGGCGATGGTCTTGAAGAGCTCCCAGGCCTTGTCGACGTGCTCCTTGGCGTTCTCGACCGCCTTGAACCCGCGGTCGATGTAGTCGTCGCGCAGCTTGTCGACCTTGGTGCGCTGCTGCTTGACCTCGTCCTTGCTCAGGGCGGGGGCGTTGACGGCGATGCGCCGGCAGGACTCGAAGACGTCGAAGTAATTGAAGAAACCGAACTCGTCGTCGGGCTCCTCGGAGGTGTGGAAGTCGTCGGGCTCACGCGTACCGTCGAGGATCTCGACGACCTCGTCGTGCATCGCGCGGATGGCGCGCTCGCGGTCGTCGGCGTAGACCTCGTAGCGGCTCTTGATCTCGCCGACCTTCTCCTGCAGGAAGACGAGGTCGTTGTCGCGGCGCTCGGTGTCGACCGAGACGATCACGTAGCTGCCGCCGAAGTAGAGCACCTTCTCGAGCTCCTTCGGGGCGATGTCGAGCAGGTAGCCCATGCGCGAGGGCACGCCCTTGAAGAACCAGATGTGCGAGACGGGCGCGGCGAGCCGGATGTGACCCATGCGCTCGCGCCGGACCTTCGCCCGCGTGACCTCGACCCCGCAGCGCTCGCAGATGATGCCCTTGTAGCGGACGCGCTTGTACTTGCCGCAGTAGCACTCCCAGTCCTTGGTCGGGCCGAAGATGCGCTCGCAGAAGAGCCCGTCGCGCTCGGGCTTGAGCGTGCGGTAGTTGATGGTCTCGGGCTTGGTGACCTCACCCTTCGACCACGCCTCGATCTGTTTCGGGGAGGCGAGGCCGATGCGGATGGAATCGAAGTTGTTGATGTCGATCACTGATCGCTCCCTTTCGCCGTCGCGGCGTCAGTCTTCATCGGTCTCGACCCCTTCGACCTCTTCGACCGGTGCGGCCTCGCCGACCGTGAGGTCGTCGCCGAAGGCGGCGAAGCCGAGGCTCTCGAGGAGACCGCCGGTGGCGCCGGCCAGACCCTCCTCGGCCTCGTCGTCGACGGGCGCCGGCTCGGCGTCCTCGTCGACGTCGCCGACCGCCCCAGACTCGTCGAACGCGTCGGGCTCGGTGCCGGCGCCGATGACGTCGCGCAGGGCGTCGCTGTCGACGTCCTCCTCGTCGGCGGCCTCGGCCTGCGGCTTGCGCACGCCGGCCAGGTCGATGCCGAGCTCCTCGGCCGCGCGCAGGAGGTCGTCGTCCTCCTCACGGACCTCGAGGATCGCGCCCTCCTCGCTCTGGACCTGCATGTCGAGCCCGAGGCTCTGGATCTCCTTCATCAGGACCTTGAACGACTCGGGGATGTTGGGCCGGGCGATGTTCTCGCCCTTGACGATCGCCTCGTAGGCCTTGACGCGGCCCACGGTGTCGTCGGACTTGATGGTCAGCATCTCCTGCAGCACGTAGGCGGCGCCGTAGGCCTCGAGGGCCCAGACCTCCATCTCGCCGAAGCGCTGGCCTCCGAACTGGGCCTTGCCGCCCAGCGGCTGCTGGGTGACCAGGGAGTAGGGGCCCGTGCTGCGCGCGTGGATCTTGTCGTCGACGAGGTGCAGCAGCTTGAGGATGTACATGTAGCCGATGGTCACCTTGTTGTCGAAGCGCTCACCGGTGCGGCCGTCGTAGAGCCACACCTTGCCGGAGCAGCGCCGCCCCGGCGGCTCCTTCTTGTTGACCTTGAACTGCACCGGGCTGTCGGGCCGCTCCTCGGTCGAGCGGATGAGGAGGTCGTCGATCTCGGCGAGGGTCGCGCCGTCGAACACCGGAGAGGCCAGGCGGGCGGGCGTGTTGCCGGGCGGGCCGTCCTTCACGGCGGTGTAGCCGAGGTGGGCGGCCCAGCCGAGGTGCGTCTCGAGCACCTGGCCGATGTTCATGCGGCTCGGCACGCCGAGCGGGTTGAGGATGATCTCGATCGGGGTGCCGTCCTCGAGGCAGGGCATGTCCTCCTCGGGGACGATCTTGGAGATGACGCCCTTGTTGCCGTGGCGGCCGGCGAGCTTGTCGCCCTCGGCGATCTTGCGCTTCTTGGCGACGTACACGCGCACCAGCTCGTTGACGCTCGGCGGCAGTTCGTCGTTGTTCTCGCGGCTGAAGATCTTGACGTCGATGACCTTGCCGCCCTCGCCGTGCGGGACCTTGAGCGAGGTGTCGCGCACCTCGCGCGCCTTCTCTTTGAAGATCGCGCGGATGAGCTTCTCCTCGGCCGTGAGCTCGGTCTCGCCCTTCGGCGTGACCTTGCCGACCAGGAGGTCGCCCGAGCTGACCTCGGCGCCGATGCGCACGATGCCGCGCTCGTCGAGGTCCTTGAGGGACTCCTCGGAGCGATTGGGGATGTCGCGCGTGATCTCTTCGTCGCCGAGCTTGGTCGTGCGGGCGTCGATCTCGTACTCCTCGATGTGGATCGAGGAGAGCATGTCCTCCTTGACGACGCGCTCGGAGATGATGATCGCGTCCTCGAAGTTGAAGCCCTCCCAGCTCATGAACGCGACCAGCAGGTTGCGGCCCAGGGCAAGCTCGCCGTTGTCGGTCGAGGAACCGTCGGCGAGCACCTGGCCGGACTTGACCTTGGCGCCCACGTCGACCAGCGGCTTCTGGTGGATCAGCGTGCCCTGGTTCGAGCGCGTGAACTTGATGAGCTCGTAGGTGTCGACCTCGCCGCGGCCGGCCTCGACCTCGATGCGCTCGGCGTCGACGTAGGCGACCTTGCCGGGGCGCGCGGCGAGGATCACGTCGCCGGTGTCGACCGCGGCGCGGTACTCGATGCCGGTGCCGACGTACGGGGCATCGGTGCGCAGCAGGGGGACGGCCTGGCGCTGCATGTTCGAGCCCATCAGGGCACGGTTGGCGTCGTCGTGCTCGAGGAAGGGGATGAGCGCCGTCGCCACGGACACGATCTGCGTCGGGCTCACGTCCATGAAGTCGATCTGGTCGGGGCGCGCGTTGACCACATCGCTCTTGGGGTAGGCGCGGGCGAGGACGCTCTCACTGAGGAACTCGCCGGTCTCGGGGTCGAAGGGCGCGTTGGCCTGGGCGATGATCAGGTAGCGCTCCTCGCCGGTGACGGCGTCCACGGTCTTGGCCTCCTCCTCGGAGGCGTCGAGGTAGACGATCTCGTCGGTCACGCGGCCCTTGACGACCTTGCGGTAGGGCGCGCGGATGAAGCCGAACTCGTCGACCGTGGCCATCGAGGCCAGCGAGCCGATGAGGCCGATATTCGGGCCCTCGGGGGTCTCGATGGGGCACATGCGCCCGTAGTGGGTCGGGTGCACGTCGCGCACCTCGATCGGCGCGCGCTCGCGCGTGAGGCCGCCGGCGCCCAGGGCGCTCAGCCGGCGGCGGTGCGTGAGGCCGGAGAGCGAGTTCGTCTGGTCCATGAACTGCGAGAGCTGCGACGACCCGAAGAACTCCTTGAGGGCGGCCACCACCGGGCGGATGTTGATCAGGGTGGCCGGGACGATCGTGTCCGGGTCCTCGGTGGTCAGACGCTCGCGGATGACGCGCTCCATGCGCGCCAGGCCGATGCGGAAGGCGTCCTGCACGAGCTCGCCCACGGTGCGCAGACGACGGTTGCCGAAGTGCTCGTACTCGTCGAGCTCGAAGGCGATCTCCTCGCGCCTCGACAGGAGCAGGTTCTGGGCCTCGGCGGCGTAGTCCTTGACCTCGACCTCGTTGCCCTCCTGGTCGACACCGACCCCCAGCCGGCCGGGCAGGGAGATCAGGCGGCGGATCAGCTCGACGATGTCCTCGTTGACCAGGACGCGCACCTCGCCTTCGGGGCGCTCCTTGGGCGGGATGTGGCCGTGCAGGCGCACGTTGAGCTTGTGGCGCCCGACGCGCGAAAGGTCGTAGCGCTTGGGGTCGAAGAAGAGGCCCTTGAGCATGCTCGTCGCGCCGTCGAGCGTCGGCGGCTCGCCGGGGCGCTGCTTGCGGAAGAGCTCGATCAGCGCCTCCTCCTGCGAGCCGGTCGTGTCGCGCTCGATCGTGTTGGCGATGTAAGGCGAGTCGCCGAAGAGGGCGCGGAGCTCGTCGTCGGCGCCGTAGCCCATCGCCCGCAGCAGCACGGTCACGGGGAACTTGCGCTTGCGGTCGATGCGGACGTTGACGGCGCCCTTCTTGTCGATCTCGAGCTCGAGCCACGAGCCGCGCTGCGGCATGAGGTTGGCGACCAGCACCTGCTTCTCGCGCTCGGCCTGCTTGGGCTCCATGATGTAGGCGCCCGGCGAGCGCACCAGCTGGGTGACGACGACGCGCTCGGTGCCGTGGATGATGAACGTGCCGCGGTCGGTCATCATGGGGAAGTCGCCCATGAAGACGCGCTGCTCGCGGATCTCGCCCGTCTCCTCGTTGATGAAGCGGACCTCCATCGTGAGGGGGGCCGAGAAGGTCATGTCCTTGTTGCGGCACTCGGCGATCGGCTTGCTTGGCTCGCCGAAGGCGTACTCGCCGAACTCGACGAGCAGCTTCTCCGAGTAGTCCTTGATCGGGTTGATGTCGGCGATGGTCTCCTTGAGACCGTCGCGCAGGAACCACTCCCACGACGCCTTCTGGATGTCGATCAGGTTGGGCAGCGAGAGCGGCTGATCGAGCTTGGCGAAGGACGTGCGCACGCGCGGGGACCGGGGCTCGTTCAAGCGAGTCTCCTCTGATGACGGCGGAACAGGGAAAAGAAGCTCACCACGCCACTGGGCTCATGGCACGGTCGCAGACGACGCACAGCCACGTAGAATACCACGCGGCATCAGGTGGTGCAAGGCTCGGGCACCGCTGAATCACACCCGTCCGGTCCGGTGTGCTGTCCGTGTTGACGACACCCCGTCCCCACCCGGCGCCGTGAGCCGGCGTCCGCCGGGGGCACGGCGCCGACAGGCGGCGCCGGCGAAGACGCGCGGGGGCCCGGGCCGGCACGCCGGCCCAGGCCCCCGCGTCACGCAGGACGGGCGCCCCGCGAG
>DATHSP010000138.1:0-23243 GCA_035464075.1 Thermoleophilia bacterium
CGGGCCCCCGCCGTCGTCTCGTCCCGGCGCCTCGCGGCGCCCTTCATCTCAGAAGTCCATGCCGTCCAGCGACATACCGCCGAACATGGCCTCCATCAGCTTCTCGAGCGGCTGCGCGTCCTTCGGCGCCTCGACCTCGACCGGCTCATTGAAGCCGTCGAGCTCGACCAGCATGGTGAAGTCCATCGCCGTCATGCCCTCGGCGTCCTCGAGGCCGGTCATGTCGAAGGCGGCCTTGGCGTCGACCTTGCGCAGGTAGAACGTCTCGACCTCATACCAGGTGTCGACGCTCACATCCTCGAGCGCCTTCTGCAGCTGCTTGAGCTCCTTCTCGCTCTGCGCCCTGGTGCCCTGGAGCTGCTGCGCGGCGTCGGCGCCGAGCTTCTCGGCCAGCTGCGGGTCGTCGAGCGCCTTCATGAGGCTCTCGGCGAACTTCGCCGCGTCGGCCGTGCCCCTCACGTGGTAGACCTGCGTGCCGCCGAGGTCCTCGGTGCCGACGAGCTCCCAAGTCAGCTCCCACTCGTTCGGGTCGAGCCCGACGTCCTTGAGCTGCTCGGTCGGCAGAGCTCCCTCGGAGAGCTGCCCGGTCGCGTTCTTCGAGTCCTCGGCCGGGACCTTGTACCACTGGTCCTCGTAAGCGACCCAGGCCTGTTCGTCCTTCGCCCGCATCTCCATCTTGATGTTCTGGCCCATGAGGCCGAAGGTCATCGACAGGTCGGCGGCGACGGGATCGTCGCTGCTCGCACCGCTCGCCTTCAGCGTCATCGGGGACTGCATGAGCGCCTGCGCCTGCGGATCGCTCGCCTCGCTCGGATCGCCTTCGACCTTGATCGACAGATCGACGTTGAACGACGCGCTCGCGATGTCCTGCATGGCCTGTTCGCTCTGGGCGACGATCTCCTCCGCCGTCAGCTCGGCGACCTGCGCCGCTTCGGCCGCCGGCTCGTCGCTGTCCCCGCCGCACCCGGCCGCGAAGGCGAGGACGGCGGCCAGCGCCAGGAGCGCCACCAGTAAGGTCGTGAGTCTCGTGCGGTGCATCGTCTCTCCTCCCTCTCTCAGGGGTAGCTGCGTGTTCGTGAGCCGCCGGCGGGCGGCCAGATGTCTGTATCGTCCCCGGTTCGGGTGCACTTGAGCCGTCGCGGCCGGCGCCACGGACCTCTTCGGCAGGGACGCGCCGGAGCCTGCCGGCACGGGCGAGCGACCGCGCGGGCGCCGGCCCGCCGTCAGTCCCTGCGGCGCGGCGAGACGACGACCGCGCGGAAGGGCTCGTTGCCCTCGGACACGGTCTCGACGCGCGGGTGGTCCTTGAGGTACAGGTGGATGACCTTGCGCTCGGCGGCCGACATCGGCTTCAGCGTCACGGCGGCGTTGTCGCGCGCGACACGCGTCGCGGTGCGTTCGGCGAGCGCCCTGAGGATGCTCTCGCGGCGCACGCGGTAGCCCTCGGCGTCGACCACGACCTGCCTCCGCTGGCGACGGTCGCCGTTGACCACGATGGCGGCGACGTACTGCAGCGCGTCGATGGTCGAGCCGTGCCGGCCGATCAGCAGGCCGAGGTCGTCTCCGCTGATGTCGGCGCGCACGCCGTCGGGCGTCTCCGCAGCCTCGACCCCGGCGTCGATGCCCATCAGCTCGAGGGTCTGCTCGAGGAAGCCCCGCAGCCGCTCGGCGGCCTCGGCGCCGTCGTCGTCGCCCTCGGCGGGGACCGGCGCGGAGGCCGACGCGGGCCGCAGGTGAGCCTCCACCTGTGCCTGGCTCTTGCCACGCCCGAAGAAGCCGCCGCGGCTGCCCTCTTCGAGAGTGATGAACTCGACGTCGGCCTCGTCGAAGGAGGGCACCACCTTGCGGAGCTGGCTGATCGCCGTGCGGCGCGCCTCTTCGACCGTCGACCCCGCGGCCACGGTCGCGAAATCGGTCTCGTCGTCCTCGACCGCCTCGTCGGGGAGATAGTCTTCGTCCACGCGACCCTCCGCCTCGAACGCCGGTCAGCTGCCTTGCGGCTCGCCGCCGCTCGGTTGCGCACTCCTGGCCGGGGTGCCCTTGCCGCCGGGCGATCTCTTGCCCCCGCCCTGGCCACCGCCGGACGGCTGCTTGCCTCCGCCCTTCGTCTGCTGGCCGCCCTTGCCCTGCTGGCCGCCCTTGCCCTGCGGGCCGCCCTTGCCCTGCTGGCCGCCCTTCGTCTGCTGGCCGCCCTTCGTCTGCTGGCCGCCCTTGCGCGGCGCGCCCTTGCCCCCGGGCTTGCCGGCGGCGCTGCGGGTCTTGCCGCCCGACCCCTGAGCGCCTCCCGGCTTGCCGCCCGAGCTCGCCTCCAGCTTCTCCTCGCGCTGGCGGGCGGCCTGCTCCTGCGCCGCCATCATCGACTCCATGAAGCGGCTGCGCTTGCGCGGCTTGCCTTCACCCGGCACCGCGACGACCGGCGAGAGCTGGCGGATCAGCAGTTGCTGGCCGATCGTCCAGAGGTTGGTCGTGATCCAGTAGAGGAAGAGACCGGCGGGGAAGTTGATCAGGACGACGACGAAGATGAAGGGCATCGCGCGCATCATCCACTTCTGTCGTGGATCGGACATCGCCGTCACCATGAGCTCCGTGGAGATGAGCTGCGTGATCACGTAGAGCACGAGCAGGAAGATGTTGGGGTCTCCGAGGCGGTCGATCCAGAGGAAGCTGGCGTTGTTGATCGCCGCCGTGATGGTCGGGTCGAGGTAGTCCGTACCCCGGATCGAGTAGTACAGGCTCAGGAACACCGGGAGCTGGAGGAGCAGGGGCATGCACGAGGCGAAGGGGTTCACCTGATGCTCCTGATACAGCTTCATCGTCTCCTGCTGCAGCCTCCCCCGGTCGTTCTTGTACTTCTTCTGCAGCTCCCTGATCTTGGGCTGCAGCGCCTGCATCGACTGGGAGCTGCGGAACTGCTTCCAGGTGAGCGGGAAGAGGACGATGCGCACGAGGATCGTGAGCAGGATGATGGCGAGACCCCAGGAGACCTCCTCGAGGGACAGGGGGATGAGGTCGTGGATGCTGACCAGCAGCCAGCGGAAGAACTCGATGAGTTGCTGGATCAGCGGCAGAGAGCTCACGTGGTCACTCCGGGGTAGAGGAGAGCGTCAGTCATGGCGCGGCGGGACCGGGTCGAGGCCGCCGTTGCTCAAGGGGTTGCAGCGCAGCACCCGCCAGGCGGCCATGCCGGTGCCGCGCAGGGCGCCGTGCACGCGGACGGCCTCGATGGCGTAGTTGGAGCAGCTGGGGTAGTACTTGCAGCGCGGGCCCACCAGGGGCGAGATGACGACCTGGTAGACGCGCACGAGAGCGACGAGGACCTTGCTCACGACGACGTCTCCGCGGGTGGCACCGCGAGGAGGCCGGCGCGCTCGAGCAGGTCGCGGACGGCCGCGGTCACGAGCCCCTTCTCGCCCTCATGCTGGCGGGCGACGAGCTCAAGTATCTGCGGGCGCGCGATGAACACCACGTCGTACTCCCTTGACACGTGCGGCTCATGGGCGGCGAACGCCTCGCGCAACAACCGCTTGACGCGGTTGCGCACGACGGCGCCGCCCAGCTTCTTCGACACGGACAGCCCCAGCCGCGGACCTTCGGCCGGCGCGCCCTCGGCGCGCTTGAAGGCATACAGCACGAGGTGCCGTGAGGCCGTCGAGCTCCCTTGCCGGTAGATGCGCTGGAAGTCGGAGGAGCGCGACAGGCGCGAGCGCTTGGCGTTCATCGGCCGGGCTCAGGCCGAGAGACGCTTGCGCCCCTTCTGCCGCCGCCGCTTGATGATCGACCGACCCGCCCGCGTGCTCATGCGCTGCCGGAACCCGTGGGTCTTCTTGCGCTTGCGGGTGTTCGGCTGATACGTCCTCTTCACGACTGCCTCGCTCGTTTGCCGCTCTGCAGAACGACGAGTATAGCGGCGTCGCCGAGCGTGGGTCAACGCGACCCCGGCGCACGCCTCACTAAGCCCATGGCCGCCTCGTGCCGACATAGGGGGGAGACGGCCAGCGGACCGTGGTGAGGATGCTGCTCGAAGGACAGATCAGGCGCTTCAATCTTGCGGGGATCCTGCAGTACCTGGCGCAGGTCGGCTGCACCGGGGTGCTCGAGGTGCGCGACTTCGAGGAGTACGGCTTCATCTACCTCGTCAAGGGCAGAGTCGAGGGCATCTCACTGCCGATCACCGACGAGAAGTTGGGCAGCCGTCTGGTACGGGCCGGCTGCCTCTCCGAACAGCAGCTCGCCGAGGCGCTCATGGAGGACGCCGGTCTCTCCCACGACCAGCGCCGCGCGAAGCCCCTCGGACAGCGGCTGATCGAACGCGGCGTGACGAACGAGGCGACCATCCGCGGCATCATGGCCAAGCAGACCATGGACCAGGTCTTCGAGCTCGCCCACTGGCGCCACGGCGTCTTCCTCTACGACGAGCCCGAGGTCATGCCCCACTTCCAGGTGGCGATCCAGGGCAACGTGCAGGAACTGCTGCTCGACGCCTACCGGCGCATCGACGAGGGTGAGCGGGCGCGCAAGGCCGCCGCCGCCGTGGAGGAGGTCTGCTACGCCTGCCCCCTGACCGGCGAGTGCAGCGACAAGATCCGCGCCCGCTACCTCAAGAGGGACGTCTGCCTGTGGCGCGAGATGGGCGCCGTGCTCGACGACAGCTACGAGCGCCTCAAGGACGCGCGCCAGCTCTACCGCTCCAAAGAGGACGACGAGGGGAAGATCCTCGACGCCTCGCTGGACTCGGACTGACCCGCGGCACTCCCCGGCAGCCCACCGCAGTACGGCCCGCTGCTCCCCACGTCCGCGCCGCCGAACACTCTCGCGTCCGCGGCCGGCGGCCCGATCCGGCGTTCGCCGGCGACGGCCTGTTTCAGCGCCCGAGCCGCCGCAGGGCGAGCTGACCGCAGGCCGCCTCGATCTCTCCGCCGGGTGAGCGTCGCACGGTGCAACGCACGCCGGCGGCGACGAAGCGCCGGCGCAGGCTCTCCACCTCGTCCGGCGCCGGCGCCCTGAATCCGCCGCCGGCCTCGTTGAACGGGATCAGGTTCAGGTGATAGAGGGGTCGCCGCAACCGTGAGGCGGCGGCGGCGACCTGCTCGTCGCCGTCGTTGACCCCCGGCAGCACCACCCACTCGAAGAAGAGCTTGCGCCGGGTCGCGCGCACGTGACGCGCGCCGGCGGCGAAGACGGCGTCGAGCCCGTAGCGCCGGTTCAGGGGCACGAGGCGGTCGCGCAGGTCATCGGTCGCCGCATGGAGGCTGACCGCGAGGTTGACCTGCGGCGCCTCGCGGCTCAGCCGCTCGATGCCGGGCACCACGCCGACGGTGGAGATCGAGAGGGCACGGGCGGCGAGCGCGAAGCCCTCGTGGTCGTTGAGCAGGCTGCAGGCGCGCAAGGTCTCGTCGGCGTTGAGGAGCGGCTCGCCCATGCCCATGAAGACCACGTTGGTGACGCGCCGGCCCTCGGGGCGGAGCAGCCGGGCCCAGTGGAGCACCTGGTCCATCATCTCTTCGGCGGTGAGCTGGCGCGTGAAGCCCAGCCGCCCGGACGAGCAGAACGGGCACCCGACGGCACACCCAACCTGCGAGGACACGCAGACGGTGGCCCGCCGCGGGTAACGCAGCAGGACGGCCTCGACGCCGTGGCCGTCGCGCGTGGCAAAGAGCGTCTTCTCGGTGTCGCCCGCCGGAGAGCGCCAGTGCTCGACCGGCTCGAGCGTGCGCGGGGTCAGGCGCGCGGCGAGGGAGGCACGCAGGGCGCGCGGCAGGACCGTCATCTCCTCGAAGTCGACGGCGAGCCCTTGCGTGAGCGCCTGGTAGATTTGCCGCGCGCGATACGGCGGCGCGCCGAGCTCGGCGACGGCGGTCTCGATCTCGGAGCGCGCGATCACGGGCGCGATTGTACCGCGCCGGCAGGGAATAGTGAGCGTGGCGCGAAGCTAGCTGGACGGAGGCCACGACGGAGGTCGAGGGCGACAGATGAACTCGCTGCCCATCATCATCGCGGTCGCGGCCGCGGCAGCGGTCGTCGTCCTGGTGCTCGTCGTCGTCCTCGTCTCGCGCCGCCGCAAGGCGGGAGCGGCCGCCGACGAATCGGCCGGGTCGTTCCTCGGCTCGCGGCCCCAGGACACGTTCGCCGGCCTCGGCGAGCCGGAGACCCCGGCCGAGACCGCCGACGACGAGTTCCGCCTCGACTGGGGTCACACCGGCGACGACCTCGCGGCCACGACCGCACCTGTCGCGCCCAGGGATGAGGGCGCGACCGCGCAGGAGTACGAGCCGGCGAGCCCGGACGAAGGTGAGCCGTCCGCTGCGGACGAGAGCGAGCCGTCGGGCCCGGAGGAGGGCGGACCGGCGGCCGCGACGGCGGACGAAACGGCTGCGGAGGCCGCAGAGGAGACGGCCGGTGCGACCAAGCGCGCGGTGGTCGTAGAGGCCGACGACGTGAAGGGGGCGCATGCCGCCGGTCACGAAGCGGGGATTGAAGCAGAAGACGTGACGGAGGCGCCGACTGCCGATCACGAAGCGGCGGGCGAAACGGAAGACGTGACGGAGGCGCCGGTCGCCGATCGAGAGACCGTCGCCGAGGCCGAGGTCGCGACGGAAGCGCCGCGGGCAACACCGGGCGATCGCTCATCGGAGCCGCCGGCGCGCCGCATGGTCCCCCTGTCCGACATCATCGTCACCACGAGCCGGAAGATGGTCGACCTCGACGACCCCGAGGTGCGCCGCATGCTCACCGAGTTGGTGCGCTACGAGATCGACCAGGCGTCCGAGTTCTCCGCCGCGGGTCAGACGGTCGACGCGATCCTTCAGCTGACCGAGGCCGAGAAGGTCAGCCGCACGCTGGGTATGGACGAGACCGCAGCACGCATCAAGACGATGATGCGCGAGCTGCGGGACTGACGCAGACCGGCCGCCCGCGAAGCCGCTGGTTCGTCAGGCTCTGGAGCGGCGCCGCTACTCTGCCGCGCAGCCTCACCGAGCCCGGTGCCGCTAGTTCGTCAGGCTCTGGAGCGGTGCCGGTACTCTGCCGCGCAGCCTTACCGAGCCCGGTGCTGCTAGTTCGTCAGGCTCTGGAGCGGCGCCGGTATGCGCCCGCCGCGGCTCACGAAAACGTCGTTGCCGGCCGCGCTGACCGGCATCACCGGGGCTTCGCCGAAGAGGCCGCCGAGCTTCACCCACTCACCGACCTGCTTGCCGTGCGCGGGGATGAGCCGGGCGCCCGTCGTCTTCGAGTTGATCATGCCGATCGCCATCACGTCGGCGATCATGCCGGCGAGGGCGTTGCGGCCTATGTCGCCGGGCACGACGATCATGTCGAGGCCGAGCGAGCACACGGCGGTCATCGCCTCGAGCTTCTCGATGGTGAGCGCCCCGCTCGCGGCGGCACGGGCCATCGCCGCGTCCTCGCTCACGGGGATGAAGGCGCCCGAGAGGCCGCCCGTCGACGACGTCGCCATCGTCCCGCCCTTCTTGACGGCGTCGTTCAGCAGGGCGAGCGCCGCCGTCGTACCGGGCGCGCCCGGCTGCTCGAGGCCCATGGCCTGGAGGATCTCGGCGATCGAGTCGCCGACCGCCGGGGTCGGCGCCAGCGAGAGGTCGATGATGCCCATCTGGGCGTCGAGCATCTGCGACGCCTCGCGAGCGACGAGCTCGCCGACGCGGGTGATCTTGAACGTCGTGCGCTTGATCAGGTCGGCGAGCTCGATGAGCGAGGCATCCGGGTGGTTGGCGACCATCGTGCGGACCACCCCCGGCCCCGAGATCGCCACGTTGATGCTGACCTCGGGCTCGCCGCTGCCGTGCAGGGCGCCGGCCATGAACGGGTTGTCCTCAGGTACGTTGCAGAACACGACGAGCTTCGCGCAGCCGATCGAGTCGTGCGCCGCCGTCCGCCTGGCGAGCGCCAGCACGACGTCGGCCATGCGCACCACGGCGTCCATGTTGATGCCGGCGCGGGTGGAGGCGACGTTGACCGACGAGCACACGCGACCGGTGCCGCCGATCGCCTCGGGGATCGCCTCGATCAGGGCCGCGTCGCTCCGCGTGAAGCCCTTCTGCACGAGGGCGCTGAAGCCGCCGATGAAGTCGATGCCGACCTCTTCGGCGGCGGCGTCGAGCGCGTGCGCGACCTCGACGAGGTCGGCGGGGTCGTCGCTGCCGACGACCTCGGCGATCGGGGTCAGCGAGACCCGCCGGTTGACGATGGGGATGCCGTACTTCTCTTGCAGCTCGTGGGCGACGTCGACCAGGCGGCCGGCGCGGCGCACGACCTTGGCGTGGATGCGCTCGGCCGTGCGGCGTGCCTCGCGCTCGGCGCAGTCGTCGAGCGAGATCCCCATCGTGATGGCGCGCACGTCGAGGTTCTCCGAGCGGATCATGCTGACGGTCTCGAGGATCTCCTCGGCGGTGATGAAGACCACGCGGTCGCCCCTCAGACGCGGTGCATGAAGCGGAAGATGTTCTCGTGCTGCACGTGGATCTGCAGCCCGATGCGCTCACCCGTCGCCTCGAGCGCCTCCTTGAGCTGCGCCATCGTCGTCTCGCTCTGGTCGAACGAGACGAACATGATCATCGTGAACATGCCGTTGGCGACGGTCTGGCTGACGTCGTCGATGTTGGCGTCCTGCTCGGCGATGGTCGTGGCGACCTGGGCCAGCAGCCCGTGGCTGTCGGGGCCCAGGGCGGTGACGATGACCGTGGTCCGCATGCGAGGCTCCAGTCGGGGAAACGGGGGCGAAGTATACTATAGGCGACCCGCGATCACGCTCGTTCCCGGCCCCGACCCTCCACCCGCCTTCAGGACACGATTGACGCCTGCGACCTACTCAGACCCGATGGCTGCCGCCGACTCTGGAGGGGCTCCCGCCCCCGACGCAGAGCCGGCAGCCGCTTTCCCCGCGGCGCCGGCGGCCGCCCCCGAAGCGGCGCCGGAGGACGTGCCGACCGGAGAGGCCAAGCGACCGTCGTGGCTCGCCCGGCTCGACGACGCCGACCGCCGTGTCTCGCGGCGCGTCGCCGTCGCCTGGCCGCACCCCCCCTGGTTCACGCGACCCCTCGGACTGCTCTCGCGCGCGGCGAACCACGGCATCCTGTGGTACGGCCTCAGCCTGCTGCCGTGGCTGGCCGGCCATGCGCGGCCCCTCGCCGCCTACCTCTACGTCGCCGTGCCGGTCACCCTCGTCGAGGTGCTCGGCTTCGGCATCAAGAGCATCGTGCGCCGGCGACGGCCGACCGTGGCCGACCCCGACCTGCCGGAGCAGATCCGGCGGCCGATCACGCCGTCCTTCCCCTCCTCGCACGCCAGCATGGCGGTCGTCGGCATGATGACGATGGGCGCCATGTACCCGGCCTGGGTGCCGGCGCTCCTCGTCCTGACCGCGGTGCTGTGCTTCAGCCGCGTGTACCTCGGGGTGCACTACCTCGGCGACGTCGCCGGTGGCCTCGTCTGGGGGCTCGTCTTCGGCATCGCCACCCTATGGCTCGTCGGGCCGCCGCTGTGAGCGGGCGTGCGCACACGACACCGCATGGCGGCCGCCCGCGGCGGCACGCCCTCCTCGCGGCGCTGGCGCCATTCGTACTGAGCCTGGCCGTCGCCCTCGGCGCGGGCGGCTGCAGCCAGCCCTCGTACGACTCGCGCGCCTCCCAGGACGTCGCGGCCTCCGACCACGGCCTCCTCGCCGCGACCGAGACCGTCCAGTTCGCGCGCCGCGCCGGCCCGCGCCCGACGGGGAGCTGGGGCGACATCGAGGCGCGGGCCTTCGTCACCCTCGCCTTCCAGCAGCTCGGCTACCCGACGCGGGCGCAGGAGTTCCTCGTCGGAGACCCCGGCGACCACCTGCTCTCGGCCAACATCATCGCCACGAAGGAGGGGACCTCGGGCACGACGCTCGTCGTCGGGGCGCACTACGACACCCTGCCCGGGTCGCAAGGCGCCACGGACAACGCCACCGGCATCGGCCTGCTGCTCGAGATGGCCGGCCGGCTGCGCGAGGTCGAGACACCGAGCACGATCGTCTTCGTCGCCTTCGGCGCCCACTGGCAGCAGGCCGCCGGGGCATCGTTCTTCATCGAGCGCCTCGAGGACTTCGAGCGCGACGCCCTGCTCGGCATGATCGACCTCGACACGGTGGCCGGCGGCGCCGGTCTCGTCGCTTACGGCCCCGAGGGCGACGCGGCGTGGATGAGGAGCGCGCTCGCGATCGCCGCCGAGCGCAGTGATGTGACGCTCACGGAGGCCGTCGCCGAGGCCGGCGGCGAGCACGGTGCCTTCGCCGCGGCCGGGATCCCCTACGCGGGGGTCGTCAGCGCCGACGACGTGGTGGATGGCCGGGTGGACGCGGAGCAGCCCACTACCGTCGCCGGCACACCCCGCGACACCGTGCGCCGCCTGCTCGCCGGCGACACCGGGCTGCTCGAGCGACAGCTCGGCGACGGGGCGCGCCTGCTCGAGGAACTGCTGACCAGCACTCTGGAGCCGCCGACATGAGACTCGGGATCGTCGGGCTGCCGAACGTGGGCAAGACCACGCTCTTCAACGCCCTGACCCACGGCCACGCCGCCGCCACCGCCTATGCGTACACCTCCGCCGAGTCGAACCGCGGCGTCGTCAGCGTGCCGGACGACCGCCTCGACCGGCTCGACGAGGTCCTGCAGACCCCCAAGAAGGTGTACGCGACGATCGACGTCGTCGACATCCCCGGCCTCGCCGAGGGCGCTTCGCAGGGCGAGGGTCTCGGGGCGCGGTTCGTCGCCGACATCCGCGGTGTCGACGCCGTCGCCCACGTCGTGCGCTGCTACCGGCACCCCGAGATCGCCGGCGCCGACGGCCCCGTGGACCCTCGGGCCGACGTCGAACTCGTCGAGACCGAGCTCGTGCTCAGCGACCTCGAGCTGGTCGAACGGCGCATGGAGAAGACGGTCAAAGCCGCACGCGGCGGGGACAAGGCGGCGCAGAGGGAGCTGACGACGCTGGAGGGGCTCACCGCCGCCCTGCGCGACGGCACCCGGGCGCGCGGCGTCGCCCGCGAGCGCGAGGACGAGGCGCTCTACCGCGAGCTCGCCTTGGTGAGCGACCGCCCCGTGCTCTTCGTGCTCAACATCGACGACGAGGCGACGCCCGGCGAAGCATTGGAGGAGCACGCCGCCTTCGTCGCCTGGGCGCGGGGGCGCGGCGACGACGTGGTCGCCGTCGCCGCGCGGCTCGAGGCCGAGCTCGCCGACCTCGACGCCGACGAGGCCGAGGCCTTCCGCGCCGAGCTCGGCGTCGAGACCGGCGCCGTCGAGGTCGTCCTTCGCGCGGCCTACGACGTGCTCGGCTACCTCACCTTCTTCACCGGCGACTTCAAGTCGAGCGAGTCGCGCGCCTGGCAGCTGCCTCAGGGCTGGACGGCGCGGCAGGCCGCCGGCCGCATCCACTCCGACATCGAGCGCGGCTTCGTGCGCGCCCAGGTCGTGCAGATCGACGACCTCCTGGCCTGCGGCTCGTTCGCCGCCGCGCGCGAGAAGGCCCTGCTGCGCACGGAGGGCAAGGACTACGTCGTCCGCGACGGCGACGTGATCCACTTCATGCACACGGCCTGAGCACGGAGCCGCCGCGCAGCGGTGGCCGACCGGCCTGCGCTGTGGCCGGCGTCTGCACCACGCGCCGGTCCCTGGGCCGAGGCGGCAACGAGCGAGGGGCGGCCGGTGGCTCTGCCACCGGCCGCCCCTCGCGGACGCTCGTATGGATGTCGGTCAGGCGCTCTTCACCTTCGTCCACGCCATCTGATAGGCGGCGGCGAACTCGCCGAGGTCCTCGAGCTCCTCCGACCGCGCCATGTCCTCGTCGGTCGGAGTGAGGATGAGGGCGAACGGGTCGGTGAAGTCACGCGACGACGGCACCGCCGACAGGTACCACACCCAGCTCGCGTTCTGGCCGGCGATCTCGGGGTCGAGCAGGTAGTTCATGAAGAGGTGGCCGCCGTACCGGCTGGCCGCCGAGGTGGGCATCGACATGGCGTCGGTCCAGCGGACGAAGCCCTCGGACGGCAGCACCCAGTCGACCATGTCCTGGTAGTCCTCGCCGCCCATCGCGTCGATGGCCATGAGCACGTCGCCGTCCCAGCACATGACGTACGGGACGCCCTGGACGATGGCGCGCTTCATGTTGACCGAGTCGTAGGTGCTCACGAGCGGCTTCTGCGCGATGAGCTTCTCGGTCGCCTGGTCGAGCTCGGCCTGGTCCTTCGTGTTGACCGAGAAGCCCAGCGACAGCAGGCCCATGCCGAGGCACTCGCGCTCGTCGTCGAGCAGCTGGATCTTGCCGCTGTTGGCCCCGTCGAAGAGCGGCGTCCAGTCGGTCGGCGTGGGCGACACCTTGTCGGTGCGGGTCGCGTAGCCCGTGGTGCCGTAGAAGTACGGGACGCTGTACTTCATGCCGCCCTGGTTGGCGGGATCGTCGAACGCCGGCGCCTTGAGCGTCTCGGCCACGCCGGTGAAGTTGGGGATGAACCCCTCGATGTCGAGCGGCTGCAGGAGCTCGCTCATGATCATGATCTGGCACATGTAATCGGACGGCACGATGATGTCGTAACCGGTCGACCCGGCGCGCAGCTTGGCGAGCAGCTCCTCGTTGCTCGCGAAGTAGGTCTCGTTGACCTTGATCCCGGTCTCGGCCTTGAACTGCTTGCGGATCTCCGGGTCCATGTAGTCGGTCCAGTTGTAGACCGTGATCTCCGCGGGCATGGTCTCGTCCATGACCGGCATCTCGACCTGCGGCGCCTCGGGTTCGGCATCCTCCTCGCCGCAGGCACCGACGAGGGCGCCCACGGTACCGGCCGAGAGGCCGAGGATCAGCGCCCGCTCGACGAACTGGCGCCGTGTGATGCCACCCCGCTTGGCCTCCTTGCAGAGACCGACGAGCTCCTTCTGCTTCTGGCTGACGATGTCCCGTTCTTCCATAGCCTCCCCCTCACGAGTGATGACCCGCGGTCACCCGGACTCGCGCGACCTCCCCCCACGACACGGCGCGCGCGGCCCACGTACAGGTCCTGTGGGGAGAAAAATTACGCAAACTGGCTGGGAATGCAAGCGTGTCGTGCGAATAGCGCGAGCATCTTCACACAATTTCACGTAGTCGCGGGTCCTCTCGAGCAGACCGCAGGTACTGTGCGCGAGCCGCGCGGGAAGTGCCGCGGAGGGCTCGGACCCGGCCCCCGACACCGCGCCCGGGGACTCGGTGTCGGCTCGATTGACTCCGGCCGGCGGCACGCGTTCAATGGCGCTGCCGCGAGCGGCGCCGGGCGGCTCGACGGCGCACGGAGAGCCGACGGGAGGGCAGGGGCGTGCCCCACGCCACACTGAGAGTCTGGGACGACGAGCGGTGCGCCCACGCGCACGCGGCGACACTGCGCCTGCTCGCCGAGGTCGGCGTCGAGCTGAAGGGCGACGAGGCGCGCGCGCTCTGCGCCGCGCACGGCGCGCGGCTCGACGGCACGCGCGCCTTCTTCCCCGCCGCGCTGGTCGACGCCGCCCTCGACAGCGCGCCGCGTCGCTTCACGGTGCGGCCCCGCGGCGGCGACACCGCGCCGCTCGAGCTCGCCCAAGGTGCGACCTTCTTCGGCACCGGGCCCGACTGTCTCTACGTGCGCGACGTGCGCAGCGGCGAGCGCCGCCGCGCACGGCTCGACGACGTGCGTGCCGCGGCCGCTCTCGCCGAGCAGCTCCCCCACCTCGACTTCGTCATGTCGATGGGGCTGCCTGAGGACGCCCCGCCCGAGACCGTCGACCTCGCCCAGCTCGCCGTCATGCTCGGCGCGACGCGCAAGCCGGTCGTCGTCTCGAGCCCCTTCGGCGGCGAGTCGCTCGCCGTGATGCAAGAGATGGCGGCCGCGGCGGGCGAGCGCGACAGCCTCCTCTCTCTCGCCATGTCGTCGCCGCCGCTGCAGCTCGACCCGGTAGCCTGCGACAAGATCGTCGCCTGCGCGCGTCTCGGCGTCCCGCTCGTGCTCGCCGGCTCGGTCTCCGCGGGCTCCGGCGGCCCGGCTTCAGTCGCCGCCTGCATCAGCGTCGCCAACGCCGAGATGCTGGCCGGCCTCGTCCTGCACCAGCTCGCCGCGCCGGGCGCGCCCTTCGTCTGCGGCTCCGGGGTCGGCGTCCTCAACATGCGCACCGCGATCGACCCCTACAACTCGCCGGGCGTCTTCCTCGCCGACCAGGCGCAGCTGGACCTCATCGCCCACTACGGCCTGCCCAGCTGGTCGTACGCCGGCCACTCCGACAGCAAGCTGCTCGACGAGCAGTGGTCCCTCGAGCTCGCCGTCTCGACGCTGCTCGGCGCCCTGTCGCGCGCCACCCTGCTGCACGACGTCGGCTACCTCGAGTCCGGCCTGCAGAGCGCGCTCGAGGGCATGGTGCTCGGCGACGAGCTCGCGGGCTACGCCCGAGCCCTCCTCGCCGAGCTCCCGAGCGGCGACGAGGACTTCGCCTTCGGCGAGGTCGCCGCCGTCGGACCGGGCGGCGACCATCTCGGCCGCCGGCTCACCCGCGAGCGGCACCGGCTCTTCTGGCAGCCGGACCTGATCGACCAGGCGTCGCACGAGCGCTGGTCGGCGGCCGGCGGCCGCACCTTGCTCGATCGGGTCCGCGAGCGGGTCGCGGAGCTCCAGGCGACCGAGCCGCCGTTCACCCTCGACGACCAGGTGTCGAGGACGCTGGCCGGCCTCGCGCGTGGACGGCGCTGAGTGACGCCCGACGGCGGCGCCGTCCCCGACATCGGATAAGCTTCCCCGTGGCCGGCGACATACGTCGTCGGCCACGGGTCATGGACGAACGCGACGTCACACTCGACCTCTTGCGCGAGCTCCTGTCGCGCCAGCGCCTCGGGGTGCTGGCGACGCACGGCGAGAGCGGTCCCTACGCGAGCCTCGTCGCCTTCGCCGCCACCGACGACCTCGGGCGCCTCACTTTCGCGACGACACGGGCGACGCGCAAGTTCCAGTTCCTCACCGCCGAGCCGCGCGTCGCCATGCTCATCGACAGCCGCTCCGACGCCGACCTCGACTTCCACCGCGCGACCGCCGTCACCGCCGTCGGCCCGGTCGCCGAGCTCGAGGGCGAGGCGCGCGACGAGGCGTGCGCCGGGTTCGTCGCCCGTCACCCGCACCTCGCGGGCTTCGCCAACGCACCCACGACCGCCCTGCTCGCCCTCGACGTCGAGACCTACTACGTCGTACGGCGCTTCCAGACGGTCACCGAGCTCCACATGCGATGAACGCGCCGGCGCCGCTCGTCCTGCCCGAGGCCGAGGTCGACGCCCGCGTGGCGGCGTTCGTCGGAGGCAAGGCACTGGCGCTCGCCAAGCTCAGCCGCGCCGGCCTCGCCGTGCCGCCGTTCTCGGTCGTCACCACGGCGGCGTACGAGGCCTTCGTCGACGGTCCGCTGCAGGCGCGCATCCTCTTCGAGCTCGAGCGCAAGGACGTCGCCGACATGCGCTGGGAGGAGATCTGGGACGCCGCCCTGCGCATCCGCAACCTCTTCCTCGCCACGCCGCTGCCGGCGGCGCTCCGCGATGCCCTGGCCGCCGCGCTGGGCGCACGCGCCGACGAAGGACCGGTCGTCGTGCGCTCGTCGGCGCCGGGCGAGGACTCGGCAGGCGCCTCGTTCGCCGGGCTCCACGAGTCGTACGTCAACGTGCGCGGCCTCGACGCCGTCCTCGAGCACGTCCGCCTGGTCTGGGCCTCGCTGTGGTCCGACGCCGCCCTGCTCTATCGCCGCGAGCTCGGTCTCGACCCGCTGCGCAGCCGCATGGCGGTCGTGGTCCAGGAGATCGTCGCCGGCGAGCGCTCCGGCGTCGCCTTCAGCCGTCACCCGGAGCGCGACGACCAGGCCCTGGTCGAGGCCGTCCACGGCCTGAACCAGGGCCTGGTCGACGGCACGGTCGAGCCCGACCGCTGGGTGCTCGAGCGCGACAGCGGCGTTGTGCTCGAGCATCACGCCGCGGCGCGCGAAGAGATGGTGGCGCCGGCCGGGGCCGGCGTGCGCCTCGTGCCGCTGCCTCGCCGGCGGCGAAGCCGGCCGCCGCTCACCGGCGACGACCTGCACCGGGTCCACGGTCTCGCGCGCGGGGCAGAGGGCTCGTTCGCCGCCCCGCAGGACGTCGAGTGGACCCTGCGCGGCGAGGAGCTCTTCACCCTGCAGTCACGACCGATCACGACCGGCGGCGCCGAGGACGACGGGCGCGCCGCCTATCTCGGCCTGCGGCGCAGCTACGACAGCCTGGTCGTGCTGCGCCGCCGCATCGAGGAGGAGGCGCTCCCCGCGATGGCGGCCGAGGCCGCGGAGCTGGCCGCCGTGCCGCTCGGCGAGCTCGACGACGACGGCCTGCTCGCCGAGCTCGAGCGACGCAAGCGGGCGCACGACGGCTGGGTCGACGTGTACACCCGCGACTTCATCCCCTTCGCGCACGCCGTGCGCCTCTTCGGGCAGGCCTACAACGACGCCCTGCGGCCCGACGACCCCTACGAGTTCGTCGCCCTGCTGTCGGGCACGCCGATGCTCAGCACCCGCCGCAACGCCGCGCTCGCGGGGCTCGCCGACCTGCGGCGCGAGGATGACGGCGAAGCATTCGCCGGGGGGCACGAGGCCTTCCTCGACGAGTTCGGCCTCGAGCCCCCCGGCTCTCCCGGCCGCGAGCGCGAACGCGCGACGATGGCCGTCGTCGTCGAGCGGCTGGCGAGCGCTCCGGCGGCCGGGTCCGCGGCGTCCGCTGCCGCGACGGGCCGTACGACCGATCGCCCTGCGACGCCGACCGCGGGGCCGGGCGGCGCCGAACACGCCACGGCGGCATCGCGCCGCGGGCCGGCGAAGCCTGCCCCCGACCGCGGCGACCTCGAGCGGCGCTACCTCCAGGCCGCGGGCGACGGCGAGGAGCGCGAGCGCGCCGCCGGCCTCCTCGATCTGGCCCGCGCCGGCTGGCGCCTGCGCGACGACGACAACGCCTACCTCGACCGCATCGAGGCCCAGCTCACGGCGGCCCTCGAAGAGGCCGAGCGCCGAGGGCTCGAGACCGGCGGGCGCTTCGCGCCGCGGGCGGTCGCCCTGCCCTCCCCTCTCGGCCGGCCCCACCCCGCCGCGCCGCATCCTGCCGCGGCCAGCACGGGCCCCGGCGCGTCGCTACCCGGCGCCGTCGCCAAGGCCCGCCAGCTCGTCGGCCAGCCGGCCGGGCCCGGCGTGGGTGTGGGCACCGCCCGCGTCATCTCCTCCGTCGACGACCTGCGCGCCTTCGAGGAGGGCGAGATCCTCGTCTGTGACGCCATCGAGCCCGGCATGACCTTCGTCGTGCCTCTCTCCGCCGGCATCGTCGAGCGCCGCGGCGGCATGCTGATCCACGGCGCGATCATCGCCCGCGAGTACGGCCTCCCGTGCGTCACCGGGGTCCCGGGGGCCACCGAGCTCATCCACACCGGTGACCGCCTGACCGTCGACGGCTACCTGGGCATCGTCGTCGTAGGCTGACGGCGGCGGTCACGCCTACGCGATGGGGCCCGCACCGGCGCCCGTACCCGTACCGCGAGGCCGCGCGCCGCGACCCGCCGCCCGGTGAGACCTCGTGCCGGAGCCGCGATCCGCCGCCCGGTGAGGCGTCGCACCGCGACTGCCGTTACACTGGTCGCATGACCGTGCACGACGGACTCGACGGCGGCACTCCAGACCCGAGCACAGGCTGGGGCTCGCCCGACGCCTCACCACCGCCGGCGCCGCCACTCGATCGACGACCGGCGCCGCCACTCGACCGTACACCTGCGCCCGACCCCGACGTCGCGTTCGCGGCGGGGGTCGCGACCGAGCGGCAGCCTAGCCCGTTCGCGGCCCTGGCCGGGCGCGCCGCGCCGGTCGCCCTGGTGGCCGGCGTCTTCGGCGTGCTGGGTGGTCCCTTTCTCATGGCCCAGGGGATGGGCCGCTACCTCGTCCTCGCCCTCGACGTCCTCGCCCTGGCCGCCGGGGCCCTCGGCCTGTGGGGCGCCCTCCGCCGCGCGGCCCGGCTCGACTACGCCGTCGCCGGCCTCATCATGGGCGCCGCCGGCCTCTACTTCTGGCTCTCCTACATGAGCGACCCGCCCCAGGGCAGCACCTGAGGCGTCACCGTCCACCCGGTCGGGTGGCTCCTGCAAGTGGGCGCGGCGCTCTTGTCATGAGCGCGCGTCGCCGGCCGGCCGACGCGGGCCGCGTCAGACCGCGACCGGACCCTCGGCAGGCGGCGCCGAGCTGCGCGCACATCCTGCCGTCCCGTCCCTGCTCGATCGCCCCGACCCACCGGCCCTGCATCCGGTACGATGGGGCTCGCAACGACCCGGAGGCCCCATGCCCGTCGTCCACGTCGAGCACCTGAGCAAGCGCTTCGGCAAGCGCGTTCTCGCCGTCGACGACGTCTCCTTCGCACTCGAGCAGGGCAGCATCACGGGGTTCCTCGGCCCGAACGGGGCCGGTAAGACCACCACACTCAGGATGATCGTCGACCTCGTGCGGCCGAGCGCCGGCAGCATCTCCGTCCTCGGCGGCCGCTACCGCGACCTCGCCCGGCCCTGGACCCGCGTCGGCGCCCTGCTCGACGCCTCCGGCTTCCACCCGGGGCGCTCGGGCGTCAACGCGCTACGGGTCGTCGCTCGCGCCTCGGGCATCCCCGGGGCACGCGTCGCCGAGGTGCTCGAGCTCGTCGAGCTCGAGGGCGCCGCGCGCCGCGCCGTGAAGGGCTACTCGACCGGCATGCGCCAGCGCCTCGCCCTGGCCTGCGTCCTGCTCGGCGACCCCGACGTGCTCCTCCTCGACGAGCCGGCCAACGGTCTCGACCCGGAGGGCATGCGCTGGCTGCGCACCTTCCTCCGCGCCCGGGCCGCCGAGGGCAAGACGATCCTCGTCTCGAGCCACGTGCTGGCCGAGGTCGAGCAGACGGTCGACGACGTGCTCATCATCAGCAGGGGGCGTCTCGTCGCCCAAGGCCCGCTCGCCTCGCTCGGCGCCAGCGTGAGCCCGGTCGTCCGCCTGCGCAGCCCGCAGGCGGAGCTTCTGCAGCAGCGCCTGCTGGAGCGCGGCGCCGCCGTCAACCGGCTCGGCGACGCGCTCGCGATCCGCGGCCCGAGCGCAGCCGAGGTCGGCCAGGCGGCCCACGACTGCGACATCGTCCTGCACGAGCTGCTCACCGAGCGGCCCAGCCTCGAGGACCTCTTCCTCGAGATCGCCGGCACCAGGAGGCCGGAGTCGTGATCGACCTCGTCGCCGCGGAGTTCCTCAAGCTGCGCAGCACGCGCACGGCGCTCGGCCTGCTCATCGCCGCCCTGCTCGTGAGCGTCGTGCCGGCGATCCTCGTGCTCGTGTTCGCGCCGGCGGACTTCCTCGAGGACGAGAGCGTCGGCGGGATCGGCCTCGTCGTCGCCGGCGTGACGCTCGTCCCGCTGCTCGGCCTCGTGTTCGGCATCCTGAGCATGACGAACGAGTACCGCCACGGGACCGTGACCTACAGCTACCTGGTCACCCCGCGGCGGGCGCGCGTCATCGTCGCCAAGCTCCTCGTCTGCTTCGTGGTCGGCGTCGTCGTACTGGCCCTCGCCGGCGCCCTCGTGACCCTGACCGGGCTGGTGGGCTACGAGGTGCGCGGGCTCGAGCTGGAGCTCAGCCCGCTCTTCGACGACGGCGTCGCGCAGACCCTCGTCCTCGTCCTCGTCACCGCCGGCCTGATGGCGTCGTTCGGCGTCGGGCTCGGCGCCCTCTTCCGCAACCAGCCCGCGACCGTCGCCGGCACGCTCATCTGGGCGCTCGCCGTCGAGAGCATCGTCGTCGGGCTGAAGCCGCGGATCGGCCAGTACCTGCCGTTCGCCGCCCTCGACCAGGTCGTGGCCGGCGGCGTGACGATCGGCGCCGAGACCGAGGCCGCCCAGATCGGCCTCTCGCGCCCCGCGGCCTTCCTGATCAGCCTCGCCTACATCGCCGTGGTCAGCATCGCCGCCGTCTACACGACGATGCGGCGCGACGTGACGTGAGTCCAGCGGAGGACGCGACCCCGAGCGGCACAGCCGTCGTCGGACCGGTCACGGGCCGCGGCGCCCTCTGCGAGGACCTGCTCCGTGGCCTGCCCGACTGGTTCGGCATCGAGGCGTCCATCGTCGAGTACCGGCGCACCGTCGACGAGCTGCCGACCTTGCTGGCCGAGGTGGACGGTGAGGCGGCCGGCCTGCTCGCCTTGAGGCCGACCGGCCCGGCCGCCCTCGAGCTCCACGTCATCGCGGTCCGACGCGAGCACCACCGGCGCGGGATCGGCCGCGCGCTCGTCGACCGCGCGGCCGCCTACGCACGCGAGGAGGGCTTCTCCCTCCTGCACGTGAAGACCCTCGCGCCCGAGATCGAGGACGAGGGCTACGCCGGCACGCGCGCCTTCTACGAGGCCATGGGCTTCGTGCCGCTCGAGGTGATCCCGGCGGTCTGGGGCCCCGAGAACCCCTGCCTCATCATGGTACGGCCGCTCTGACGGCCGGCCGGCGGCGCGACGGCAGCAGACGCGACTGCGGCCGGGGCGGCGAACACCGCCCCGGCCGCCGCTCCATCCCCGCCTCAGGCCGCGGCCGCCGGCGGCGTGAAGACGCGCGCCGCGAGCTCCTTGTCGAGCTGGTACAGCCCGGCCGGGTGCTCGCCGGCCATGCTGAACTTCTGCACCATGTCGCTCGCCGTGGCCTCCTCCTCGACCTGCTCGGCGATGAACCACTGGAGGAAGTTGTGCGTGGCGTGATCCTTGAGCTCCAGCGCCAGTGTCGTGAGGTCGTTGATGAGCGCCGTCACCTTCTGCTCGTGGGCGTAGGCGTCCTCGAACATCTGCAGGCCCGTCTCCCACTCCGTCTGCGGGCCCTCGATCGGCGCCAGCGTCACTCGCCCGCCACGCTCGATCACGTAGTCGAACATCTTCTGCGCGTGCGAGAGCTCCTCCTGGTACTGCACCGTCATCCAGTTCTGCCCGCCGGCCATGCCGAGGTCGGCGAACTGGGCCGCCATCGACAGGTACAGGTAGCCGGAGTAGATCTCGGCGTTGATCTGACGGTTGATCGCCTCTTCCATCCTCGTGTCGAGCATGTCATCGACCTCTCTTCGTCGGGGTGTCCCGGTCTCGCTCCGCGAGGTCCCGCGGCCGGTCCGGCTCACGGGACGTTCTCGTTCTACCCACTTGCACGGCAGGGCGTACACGCGACGGCGGCGAAGTGGGTATGGTCCATTGACCCCCCGGCGCGACGAGGACGTGATGAGCAGAGCGTTCGTGAAAGAGCCTGACGACGGCGGGCAGCCCGACGCGGTGCCCGAGCGGCCGATCAGTGAGCACCCCAACTACGTCACGCCGGCGGGCCGCCGGCAGCTCCAGCAGGAGGCGGCCGACCTCCAGGAGCGCCGCATGGCGCTGCTGGAACGGGGCGACGACGCGGTCGCCGAGAACGAGCTCCTGCACGTCGACCGCGACCTGCGCTACGTGTCGGCGCGCCTCGAGAGCGCGATCGTCGTCGACCCGGCGGCGCAGCCGCGCGACGAGGTCGCCTTCTCCGCCGCGGTCACGGTCGCGCAGGCGGGCGCCGACGACCGCAGGTTCGTCATCGTCGGCGAAGACGAGGCCGACCTCGCCGCCGGCAAGGTGAGCTACGTCTCACCGCTGGCCGACGCCCTCCTCGGTGCCGCCGTCGGCGACCGCGTGACCTGGCGCCGCCCGGCCGGGGACCTCGAGTTGCGCATCCTGGCGATCGAGTACCCGGAGGACGAGCCGGCGTAAGGCCGCAGCGAGCACGGCGCGAGGGCAGCGCGGCGAGTGCGTGTCGCGGCAGGCACGGCGCGAGGGCAGCGCGGCGAGTGCGTTTCGCTTCGCGAGGGCAGCCGGCGACAGGCGCCCGCCCCCCGGGCTCAGGACGCCTCGACCAGCGCCTCCGTGAACTGGCTCGCATACAGGTCGTGATAGAAGCCTCGTCGTGCGACCAGCTCCTCGTGCGTGCCCTGCTCGACGATGCGCCCGCGGTTCATCACGAGGATCGTGTCGGCCCCGTGGATGGTCGACAGCCGGTGGGCGATCACGAAGCTGGTGCGTCCCTCCATCAGCTCGGCCATCGCGTCCTGGATCAGCACCTCGGTGCGCGTGTCGACCGAGCTCGTGGCCTCGTCGAGGATGAGCACGTCGGGGTCGGCGAGGAAGGCGCGCGCGATCGTGAGCAGCTGCTTCTCGCCCTGTGAGACGTTGGTGGCGTCGTCGTCGAGCACCGTGTCGTAGCCGTCGGGCAGGGTGCGCACGAAGTGGTCGACGCGGGCGGCGCGAGCGGCGGCGAGGATCTCCTCCTCGCCCGCGCCCTCGCGCCCGTAGGCGATGTTCTCGCGGATCGTGCCGGTGAAGAGCCAGGTGTCCTGCAGCACCATGCCGAACAGGCGGCGCAGGTCGCTCCTCGACATCTGCCGGGAGTCGACCCCGTCGATGAGCACGGCGCCACCGTCGAGCTCGTAGAAGCGCAGCAGCAGGTTGACGAGCGTCGTCTTGCCGGCGCCGGTCGGGCCGACGATGGCGACCGTCTGCCCCGGCGGCACGTCGAGGTCGAGGTGCTCGATGAGCGGGGTGTCGGGGACGTAGCGGAACGACACGTCGCGCAACGTGATGTGCCCCCGGGTGTGGGGGAGCCTCACGACCTCGGCCGCCTCCGGCTCCTCCTCGGTCTCGTCGAGGAGCTCGAAGACCCGCTCGGCCGACGCCGCCGTCGACTGCAGCACGTTCATGATGCTGGCCGTCTGCGTGATCGGCATCGTGAACTGCCGCGAGTACTGGATGAACGCCTGCACGTCGCCGAGCGACATCGCCCCGGACGAGACCCGCAACCCGCCGATCACGGCGACGAGCACGTAGTTCAGGTTGCCGAGGAACATCATCGCCGGCTGGATCGTGCCGGAGATGAACTGCGCCCCGAAGCTCGCCTCGTAGAGCTTCTCGTTCTACTCGTCGAAGCGGCGTTCCTCGTCCGCTTGCCGTCCGAACGCCTTGACGAGGGCGTGGCCGGTGAAGACCTCCTCGACCCGGGCGTTGAGCGCACCGGTGTGGCGCCACTGCGCCATGAACCGCGGTCGGGCCTTGCCGCCGATCAGCTTCATGAGGAACACCGAGACCGGCACGGTCACCAGCGCCACCACGGCGAGCAGCGGCGAGATGGTGAACATCATGATCGCCACGCCCAGCAGCGTCAGCAGGGAGGTGAGGATCTGGCTGATCGT
>DATHSP010000139.1:0-13262 GCA_035464075.1 Thermoleophilia bacterium
CACGCGCGCATGCGCGCGCGAAGTGTCCGGCGGCCGCATGCGACGGGTGTGCCGGGGCCATCGGCGGTCGCACGAGAAGGGGGCGCCGGGGCCCTCGGCCCCGGCGCCCCCTTCGAGAAGCGCCTCAGATGCTGAGCCTGATCACTCCGGCGGCACCTCGAGGAAGGCGTAGTTGACGTCGATGCCCTTGCTCTTGTTGTAGGCCCGCACGATCCAGTACCAGACCACGCAGACGAGGAAGACCGCGGCCACCACGATGTACGGCACCGTGCCGGTGAGGCCGTACTCGGGCCTGGAGAGGAAGAGGACCACGGCGATGACACCGAAGACGAACCCGATGAACCCGAAGAGCGAGACCAGCGGGAACCCGCCGATCGTGTACTTCGCTCCCGGAGAGGCGTCGTACAGCGGCTTGGCGCGGAAGGGCAGGAGCGCCGCCGACAGCGTGCTCAGGATGAACACGTAGCCGCAGGCGAACGTCACGCCCAAGGTCAGGCTGAACCACTGGTCCCAGTAGTTGTAGCCGAGGATCACGGGGATGCTGAAGGCGAAGTAGACCCAGTGGGCGATGGCCGGCGAGCGGAACCGCGGGCTGACCTTCGAGATGATCGCCGGCAGCGTGCGGTCGAGCGACATGCCGACCATGACGCGCGTCATGCCGATGTAGCAGTTGCAGGTGATCTGCAGCGACGCCAGCAGGAAGCTGATCGCCGTCAGGATCACGATGATCGGGTGCGACGAGATGACGATGGCGAACATGCCGGGGAAGGGCAGGATGCTGCCGATGCCATCGCCGGACTCGCTGACGCCGTAGTAGTACGAGTGCGAGACGGCGTTGAAGAACTCGGTGCCGACCGCGCGCTCCTGGGACCAGGCGATGAGGGCGAGCACGATGCCCACGCTGATCATCGCGCCGACGATGATGAACATCTGGTTCTTGAAGACCCGGGCGCCCTTGATCTCGCCGCCCTGCTGCACGCTGTACGACGCCCACTGCAGGCTCGTCCACACGATCGGGATGGCGAGTAGCGTCGCGCCGAGGGCGAACTTCGGGTCGAGGTCGACGCCGGTGTTGGCGACATCGCCCTTGATCCAGTCGTAGAAGCCCTCGCGGCCGTCGACGAACTGGGAGAAGCTGTTCATGCTGACGGCGAACTCCTCCGGCGACGTGCGCAGGAAGTTCACGAGCAGGATCACGATCAGGATGCCGGTCGCGGCGAACATGAAGTACTGCAGGCGCACGTAGTTCTTGAAGCCCGTCACGAGCAGCAGGGCGATGGCCGCGGCGCCGATGATGCTGATGGTCGCGATGCCCTGGGCCGACTGGCACCAGACGGCGGCGTCGATGAGGCCCGGGCTCTCGTAGTGGTAGCCGAGGCCCATGAAAAGCGGCGCCAGGCCGAGGTTCGCCTGGAGCCAGCCCGCGAGCGCGACCCACTGCAGGATCCAGATGACGAAGCCGCTCATCACCACGGGGAACCCGATGGCCCCGCCGAAGACGCGGCTCTGGAACACGTAGTCGCCGCCGGAACGCGGCATCGCCGTCGCCAGCCACACGAAGGCGAGGGCGATCGGCAGTTCGAAGAGAATTGCGTAGAGACAGGCCTGCCACACGGAGACGCCCGGGAAGGCCGCGGGGGCCCAGACGAACGTCCACGGGAAGATCACGCCCATGGTCAGGAAGTTGTACATGTACGCCGACCAGGGCGACATCACCCTGGAGAGCCCCGAGGCCTTACGGCTGAAGACCTCCGGTTTGGCTGCGACTGTTGCCATGCGTTACCCCCAGTTCCGGTTGACTCTCTCGACTCCCTGATGCCCGGCGACCGCGGCCCCCCGCGTCGTCACCCCGAGGTCATCTGGTAGCCGACCACCTTGCCCGGCTCGAGCGTGAAGATGCAGCCGCGCAGGATGCCCTCTCCATACTCGCTGCCGGGGTTGATCACCGTCGTGCGCCCGACCTTGACGAGACCACGGGACTCGTGGATGTGCCCCGTGAGCTGCACCAGCGGCTGGTACTTCTCGACGATCCTCCGCACCGCCGTGCTGCCCGCCGGGGCGCTCTGCGGCACGCCGGCGATCACGACCGGCGTCGGCGGGTCGGTGGACCAGTCGAGCTTGGGGCAGTCGTCGAGCGTGGAGTCGAAGGGAGGAACGTGCATGTTGAAGATGGCGCTGGTGAAATCGTCGATGCCCTCCACGGACTTCTCGAGCAGCTGCTCCAGGGTCTCTTCGTCGGTCTCTCGCGGCGTGGCCCATGGCGTCGGGTTGCTGTAGCCGCAGTTCGCCATGGGGTACGAGTCTTCGAGGATGACGACCCTCTCCTCGCAGTTCACGACGTGCTCGCTCTGCGCCGCGTCGAGCAGGTCGAGCAGGTCCTGCGGGTCGTCGTTGCCGCCCGTCACATAGCACTTCACCCCCGTCCCGTCCAGGCGCTCGTCGGCGAACGCGATCCACCGCTCCAGCCGGGCGTGCGCCTCGCGCCGGAACGCTTCGTCGATATGACTCTGGTCGCTCTGCATCGCGCGCAGCTCATCCTCGCTGACGACGACGTGGTAGAAGCCGAGGGTCTCGATGCGCTCCTTGAGCTCCCTGAGGGCGTCCTCGCCCTCGAGGTGGGCGAGCTCCTCCTGAAGCGTGACGCGGTAGCGCCCGCCACCCTCTTCGACGATCGGGATGAGGAACTTGCCCATGATGTCGCCACCCATGACCACGTGGTCGACCTTGTAGAACTTGGCGGCGTTGATGAACTTGCGGTAGGTGCGCTCGGAGCCGTGGATGTCGGTGGCGTAGAACAGGCGGACGCGCGTACCGCCGCCGCCGCCATCCTTCTTCTTCCAGAATGCCATCAGACCTCTCGCCTCTCTCGGCCGGCGTTCAGCCGACCTCGTTGTACCAGCGCTTCTTGTCGCCGATCTTGGCGCGCAGCTTCCACTTCGTGCCTTTGGGGTAGTCGTCCATGGCGCTCAGCAGCTCGGCGATGCGCTGCGTCACGATCTGCATGTCGGTGCCCTCGAGGTCGAGGTGGGGCAGGTACTCCCGCACCTTGTCGAGGTTCATGGTGGTGGTGCGCCACAGGCCCCACTCGTCGGCACACAGCTTGGCGACGCGCGCCGAGTTGATGTGATCCTCGTCGTCGGCGGCGATCTCGTGCTCGCGCAGAAGCATGATCGTGTCGATGATGTCCTTCTCGTTGATCTGCACGATCTGCATCTTCTCGAGCAGCAGCTCGGCCAGCGGGATGGTGGGCGAGTCGACCTCGAGCCGGCCCTTCCAGGGGATGGTGTGACAGAAGTCGAGGCGGTCCATGAACACGTCGGCGTGGATGCGGTTCGCGGGGTTGTTGAAGATCAGCCGGCCGCCCTCGGCGTGGAAGGCGTTGACCTCCGCGTCCTCCTCGTAGCCGAGCGACGCGAACAGCGCCCGGATGGCGCGGTCCTGCTTGCCGTAGCCGGCGAAGTCGATGTCGGTGTAGACGCGGTTGAACTTGGCCTGCATGAAGCCGAACTCCGGGCAGTGGTGGTGGAAGGCCAGAGCGCCGATGATGCGCAGAGGGACGCCCTCGGCGTCGCCGGCCTCGACCACGCGCACCGCCTCGTCCTCGAAGGCCTTGGCGAGGTCGGGGTCGGGGGTGCCGACGCCGACCTCTTCGCCGACCTCTCCGGCCGGCCGCGTGTACTCCTCGGTCATGTGCTGCTCCGATCCGTGTGGCGGCCGCCCGGCAACGGCCGGCACACCTTCCAGGGCGCCCTCACGGGCGCCCGCTTACACCGTGGCGAGCCACGTGGGGTACTCGGGGTCGGCCGCGTTGCCGCGCAGCCGGTCGAGGCGCCCGTTGCCGTACGTGCGGAAGTCGAAGTCGAGCTTCGACACGCGCTCCTGGATGAACGCCCAGATGCTCCACCAGAGGTCGGCGGTGATCTTGTGCAGGAGCATGCGGTGGAAGCGGTGCTCCTGCATCTCGCCGCAGTACCGGGTGATGATGAGGCGCTCCTCGTCGCGCGAGAGCGGGTGCTCGACGCAGAAGTCGCCGAGGTCGAAGTACGGGTCGTTCATGCCGCCGTACTCCCAGTCGATGAGCCACATCCTGCCGTCGGCGTCGAGGATGAAGTTCTCCGACAGCAGGTCGTTGTGGCAGGCGACCGGGGCCGGGGCGTCGCGCTTCATCGCCGCTTCGATGTCGGCGCCGACGGCCATGAGCTCGGGCCAGTCCGGTGGGAACCACGCGTCGACGGCGGCCGCCTTCTGCAGGTAGTCCCGGATCATCGGGAACACGCTGGTGTCGTTGGAGAAGGTGGCCTTGTCGTGGTAGGTCCTGATGACGTCGACCACCTTCTCCAGCCGGTCGGAGTGGCCGGCCAGCGTGTCGGGGTGCATGGTCTCGCCGGTGATGAAGGGCACGACCGTGCACTTCTCGGGCTCGAGCACGTGGAGGAGCGGCGGCGAGATGCCGGCCTCGGCCGCCGAGGCGTGGTTACCCAGCTCGCGGTCGCGGTCGATGAAGGCGTCGGTCCCGGCGCCGGGTATGCGCAGCACGTACATGCCGTCCCGGCCCTCGTCGAGGGTGATCACGTAGTTGTGGTTGGTGATGCCGCCGCCGATCTCCTGCCAGTCGACGGTCTTGCCGCGCCAGTCGTCGATGCGGGCGATCGCGGCCTCGGGGGTGAGCCCCGTCACGAGACCGGCACCTCGAGACCCATGTCGGCCAGCTCGCTGCGGACCTCGTCCATCGCCTGCTGGTAGCCGGCGTTCGCGATCCGCTTGGTCTTCATGTCGTAGACCTCCTGGAACGTGAGGCCCTTGTCGGGGTCCTTCAGCTTGTCGCCGAACAACGGGAAGAGCTTCTGGGCGAGAGGCTCGGCCTGGGCGCGCGTGAGCTTCGCGGCCGCGAGGCCGATCTCGGCGTGGAACTTGTGGTCGTCGGGCACGAGCGAATCTGACTGGACTGCCATCGCCGGGTGCCCGGAGAAGACGTTTCCACCGGATGTCACAACGGCGAGCATATAGCACGCCATCTCGTAGTGGTACTGCTTCGTGCCCGAGCCGCCGCCCAGGTACGGCAGGTTGACCATCGGGTAGCCCATGTTGCGGCCCACGGCGGCGTTGGACATCGCGATCGCCCAGATGAGCGGCTTGGTCGAGCTCAGGTGCAGCTTGCTGTGCAGCGGCGCGTTGTAGTGGTAGGTGCCGCGGAAGATCAGGGTGCCCATGATCATGTACGCCGTCGCCTGCACGGCGATGCCCTCGGCGCCGCCGGCGTAGCCGCCGAAGAGCGGCGTGGAGGTGGAGCCGATGTTCGCGCTGATGCTGTTGTAGAAGGCGACCTTCTGCAGGGCCTCGTAGCCGACCACCATCTCGCTGAGGAAGTCGATGAGGAAGCCGTCGCTCGGCCGCAGGCCGAAGTCGGGGTAGCTCGCGGCGAACATCGAGGCCGGCTGCGAGGCGGCCGAGATGCCGTTGATGATCGGCATGCCCGCGCGCCCCGAGCGGCGGATGCCCTCGCGCGCCAGGCGCACCGTCTTGCAGGCGGCGAGGATCTCCTGCGGCGAGCGCACACGCGCGTCCTTGCCGCGCAGGTGCAGGATCGACGGCACGCTCACCGAGTCGACGATGTCGAAGGACGCCATCTTCTCGACGGTGTCCATGTAGACCTGCTCGTCGGTCGTGTAGATGCCGCCGCCGACGTGCACCCACGGACGGTCGTCGGTGGTGTCGGGGCGACGGCCGCGCATGGTCTTGCGCTCACGGCCTTCACCGAACGTGGCCGACGTCGGGCACTGCGCACACGCGGTGACGATCTCGTCGCGGGTGAACTGCATGACGCGGTTGGTCTCGGGGCAGTAGGCGCCGGCCTCGGCGATCAGGTCGACGGCGGCCTCGAAGACCGCGTCGGTGAGGGCGTCGTCGGTGTTGATGATGGTCGCTTTGTCCCACTTGACCTTGTGGCGCGCGATCACCTCGCTAAGCTTGGGGACGTAGCGCTTCATGTAGTAGTCGGTCTCGGCGGTGAGCGGACCGCTCTCGGCGCGCTCGAAGACCTCGATCAGGTCGATCATCTCGTGCTCCTCGGGATCGTGGGGATCGCGGGCCGCCGCCTCAGGCGACCAGCGTCGCGGACAGGGTCACGGCCTCGTAGGCGCTCGCCGCCCAGCCGTCGGCGCCGATCGTGTCGGCCCACTCCTTGGTGGTCGCGCCGCCGCCGATGAGCACCTTGTACTTGTCGCGCGTGCCCTGGTCCCTGAGCGCCTCGATGAGGTCCTTCTGCCCGACCAGGGTCGTCGTCAGCAGGGCCGACATGGCGATGATGTCGGCGTCGACCTCTTTCGCCTTGTCGACGAACTGGAAGAGGTCCACGTCGATGCCCAGATCCCAGACCTCGAAGCCCGAGGTCTCGTAGAGAAGCTTGAGGATGTTCTTGCCGATGGAGTGCAGGTCGCCCTTGACGGTGCCGAGCACGACCTTGCCCTTCTTCGGGCCCTCCGCCCCGCTCTCCTTGATCTTCGGCTCGAGGACGGTCATCGCCGACTGGAAGGCCAGCGCCGCCTGCATCAGCTCGGGCAGGAAGATGTCCTCGCACTCGAACTGCTCGCCGATGACGTTGAGGCCCGGCAGGAGCCCCTGATCGATGACCGCTTTGGCGTCCACGCCGGCGGCGAGAGCCTCGTCGACCGCGGCCAGGACCGCGTCCTCGTCCTGGTCGATCACGGCCTGCTTGAGCTTCGCGAAGATCTCTGTCTCGGCCATCAGGTCCCCCTTTGGGTCCGTGTGTCTGCTCGTTGTCGTGTCCCGGTCCGGCCGGGCCCGTGTCGCCTCGCGGTCCGGGCCCGCGCGCCCGCTCGCCTACCCGTCGGCCGCCTCCGGCGCGATGACGTCGCCGGCTACGAGCCCGGCGAAACGGTCGCGGATACGGCCGTCGAGCTCGTCGTCCCAGACGGCCGGGTTCGGCCGCGAGAGGATGCGCCGTGCTTCGGCGGCGGCGCGGCCGTGGATGTCGGGGCGGCCGGCCTGCTCCCACTGGGCGCGCATGTCGCGGGCCGCGAGTCGCGGCAGCACGGCGGTCGTCTTCATGCGCGCCTTGGTGTGCTTGCGGCTCATATAGCTGCCGCCCGGTCCGGCGCCGACGATCTCGTCGACGGCGAGGTTCTCCTCGCTGAACTCGAGCCCGCGCCGGACGCGCTTGTCCATGAGGGCGATCTCGTTGTCGATCACGCACTTGGCGAAGTCGAAGGCCATGAGTGAGCTCAGGAGGCCGCCCATGTTGAGCAGCGTGGCCCCGGCGGAGACGGCAAGCACCGTGTTCATACCGGTCTCGAAGCCGGACTGGGCGTCGTTGGCGTGCGCGTTGGTGAGGCCGACGTAGCCGCCCGAGGGCACGTTGTAGAACCGCGCCAGCTGTGCCTGCGCGGCGATCAGCGTGCCCGTCTCGATCGCCCCCGGGGCGTAGGCGCCGGTGCGCATGTCGGCCACCGTGGGCAGGCTGGCGTAGATCACCGGCGTGCCCTCGCGGATCATCTGCTGGAAGGCGGTGATGGCGAGGAACTCGGCGTTGCCCACGACGAGGCAGCCGAGCAGCGTCATGGGCGCCGTGAGGCCGGCGTTGGGCACGACCGTGGTGTAGACGGGCAGGCCCTTCTCGGTGAGCCACATGACGGCGTCGGTGGACTCGACGTCCATCGTCAGCGGGCTCACCATCGGGCAGTAGTGGTGGTTGATGACCGGCCGCTCGCGGTAGGCCTCGGGACCGCCGGCGATGAGCTCGCCGAGCTCGACGACCTGGTACAGGTCGTCCATGGTGGGAGTGTTGCTGCGCACCGGCTTGAGGCAGTTCTTGAGGGCCGGGTAGAAGCGGCTCAGGCTGAGCTGGCCCTCGGGGGCGTCGTCGGCCAGCGTCGAGATGCTGAAGACGTCGAAGCCGGGGAGCTCGTTGACCAGGTAGGCGATCGCGGCGATGTCGCCCGAGGTGGCGCGGCGCTCGACCCCCGTAGCCGGGTCGACGACGTTGGGCGCCGACGAGCCGGTCACCACGATGGGGCCGTCGTCGGGGATCGTGCGGTCGAAGCGCGGGTCGCGGCCGCGGAAGGTGAAGCTCGCCGGCGCCTTCGCGCGCTCGCGCTCCACCACGTCGGCGGGCAGGCGCACGAGGCCGGTCTGCCCGTCGACCCGGCAGCCGTGCCGGCGGAAGACCTCGCGCGCCGCCTCGTTGTGCACGAGGATGCCGGCGCGCTCCAGGACCTCGAGCGAGGCCTCGTGCGTGCGCGCCACCTGGGCGTCGGTGAGCAGCTCCACGAATCTCATTGCGTCACGCTCCCTCTCCCCCGCGGCCCGTAGCGGCGCGGGTGGCGGCTGCGGCGATGGCGGCGACCTCGTCGAAGTGGTCCTCGATGTACTCCACGAAGGCCACGTTGTGCTCGAGGAAGAAGAGGTACTCGTCGTCGTTCGGCCGGCGTTCCTTGTAGTAGGCCACGATGTCCCAGTTCACCACGTAAAGGGCGGCGATGGCCAGCATGCGCGGCAGCGCCGCCAACTCGCCCGCACCCATGGCGCCAGGGGTGCCGAGGCGCGCGGCCTCATCCTGATAGGCACTGAGGAAGAGCTTCATCTTGTCGAGCCGCATCTCGCCGTCGTCGCGGCCCTCCCATGAGCTGCAGAAGTAGACGAGACCGACGGCGACGTCGAAGAGACGGTAGTCGAGCTTGGCCCAGTCGAAGTCGAAGATGCCCACGGCCTTCTCGTCGCGCCACTTGAGGTTGCCGGGGTGGTAGTCGCAGAAGACGGGGCAGCGCGGCAGCCCCTCGAGCTGGGGCGCAAGGGCCTGGCCGCGCTCGATGGCCTCGAGGATGCGGGGCAGCCTGGCGAGGAAGAACGCGTCGTACCTCGTGCCGGTCGTCCGTGCCGCCAGCCCGCGGAAGGTGTCGGGCAGCGTCGCGAGGAAGTCCATGATGGGCGGCTGCTCGCGCACGAGGTCGCCGGGGTCGAAGTCGTGCGCCGCGTAGTGGAACCGGGCGAGGACGCGGGCGCCCTCCTCGAACTCGGCGTCGGCGCAGCGGTTCTTGACCCAGCTGTACTTGTCCTCGCCGGTGAGCATCTCGTACACGGCGAAGTGGCGCTTGACCCGCTCCCCGTCGCGCAGCTCCTCGCGGGTCACGAGCGTGTCGCCGCGACGGGTCGCGAGCACCTCCGCGGCGAGGTCGAAGCCTTTGGCCCTGATGTGGCCCACGAGCGCGTGCTCGTAGCGGATCTCGCGCTCGATGGTCCCGAACTTGTACTTGCGCACGAAGTAGCGGTGCTCGCCGGCGTCGCCGCGCGTACGAACGCCGAAGCTCAGGTTCTCGAACCCGCCGAGGATCGCGTCGACGCCGTCGACCTCGCCGAGGTCGTACTCGCCGGCCACGATCTCGGTGACCTGGGCGCCGAGGAACTCGGCCTCGAGTGCCTCGCGGAGGGCGGCGGCGTCCGCCGCCAGGCGCTCGGCGACTTCGAACAGGCGGTTGGCCTCGCTCACGTCCACGGTACCCTCCCCACACGGACCTGCCTCCCCCGGAGGCGCGGGCCGCTCACACCACGATGCAGCGGACGCCTCTCGACGTCAGCTCGTCGCGCACGGCTTCGTCGACGCCGTCGTCGAGCATGACGGCGTCGACCTGGTCGAACCCGCAGATGACCACGTCGGCCACCACGCCGATCTTACTGCGATCGGCGAGGACGACGACCTCACCCCGCGTCTGGGCGATCATGGCACGCTCGATGGCGGCCATGCCCACGGTCGGGGTGGTCAGACCCTCCTCGAGGTCGAGTCCGTCGGCCCCGAGCAGCATGCGGCTGGCGTGGAAGCGGCCGATCTCCTCGACCCCGAGGGGGCCGTCGACCGCATTGGAGCGTGGCCGGTAGCGTCCGCCGACGAAGATGAGCTCGAGGCGCAGTCCCTGGGCCTCGGCGAGCGCGCCCACGTTGTGGGTGACCACGCGCGCCTCGAGCTCGGGGTCGACATGGCGCAGGACCTGCGCCGCCGTCGTGCCCGAGCTCAGGAACACGGTCTCGCCGGGCTGGATCAAGGCAGCGGCGCTCTCCGCGATGCGACGCTTCTGCTCGGCATTGGCCGACACGTTGTCGAGGTAGAGGGGCTCTTCGACCATGTGCCGCCGGAGCGCGGCCCCCCCGTGCGTGCGCATGAGCACGCCCTCGCCCTCGAGGCGCTCGAGGTCGCGGCGGATCGTCATCTCGGACACGCCGAGGACTTCGCTGAGGGAGGAGACACGCACGGCCCGCCGCTCCTGCAGCAGCTCCGAGATGCGCGCGCGCCGCTGCGCCGGGATCATCTCGTGGAGCTCGGGCACGTCCGGTGACGGCACGACCGGCTGGCCTCCATTCGGGATCGGCAAAGCGCACAAAGTCGAACACATCATAGGTCCGGACGCCGGTCTGTCAAGCACGGCCCCGCACAGAATCTCACGCGACAGCGGTGCCGCAGCGGCTCCGCAAGCGACTCCGATCTCTACGCCGCCGGGGGGCCGGGGGCCGGCGGGGGCTCAGTCGCGGAAGGCCCAGTCGAAGGTCGTCGGCCAGAAGGACGGACCCCAGCCTCGCGAGATGGCCAGCGCGGAGGCCTTGATCTGCGCCTCACCGTCGTAGATGCTCGCCGACCGGTACGGGTTCCACGAGCCGCGCCAGGTGGTGAGCGAGTACTGGTACAGGCCGTGGTAGCCGGCGGCGGAGACGATGGTCGCCGAGCCGCCCGACTCGGCCATCATGAGCCGGTACATACCGTCGGCGCTCACCCCATTGGCCGCCGCCGCGCGCTTGATGATCGGCCACCACTCGCCGTCGCCGGCGGCGGCGGTCTCGGCGACCGGCGGCGGCGTTGCGGGCTTGCTCTCGGCGGCGAGTTGCCTGACGTTCTCCTCGGCGCTCGCCAGGAGCTGGCGGCGGTCGTCGAAGAACGAGCGAAGCCGCTCCAGATCGGAGGCGCGCTCGGCGACCAGTCGCTCGGCCGTGGCCTCGTCGGCGGCCAGGGCGAGCGAGCGCTCTTCGAGCTCACGCTCGCCCTGGCGCAGGGCGCGCAGGTAGTCGGCCTCGCCGGCGCCCAGCCGCTGCAGCAGCTCGAGCTGGCTCACGAGGTCGCCGAAGCTGGCGACGCCGAACAGCACGTCGACCGTGGTCGGCGTCGCCTGCTTGTAGATCGAACGGGCGTGCTCTGCGAGCAGCTCTCGCGCCAGGTCGACCTGACGGCGCGCCTCGCGAGCGGCACGGCGGTTGTCGGTGACCGAGGCGCGCACGGCCTCGAGCGCCCGGGTGGCCTGGGAGTAGCGCGCGACGGCGGCGTCGATGCGCGCGTCGAGCTCGGCGACCTCCCGGGCCAGGGCACGCGCCTTCTGACGCTCGCTCTGGAGGGTGACGGAGTGCGCCGCGGGGACGACGACGGCGCCAACGACGGCGGCGATCAAGGCGATGAGAACAAAGCGCAGCGTGCCGCTGCGCGCAGGTGTCGCGTTCGGCTCGCTCACACCCCCTCCTTGAGGGAGGCGGCAGACGCCCCCCCCTCGCACAGGCTGCTAAACTTATCAGAGGCGCAGCGGCTCGACAACTGGCGGGCCCCCGCGCACGGCGCGACGACTGGCGGGCGTCCGCGGACGCGCCGCGCCGCGTGAGTCCCTGCGGCGCGCGGTCGCGGCGGTGCGACCGACACGCCGCTCCTCACGAGGCGACCGGCACGCCGCTCCTCATGAGGGCTCTTGACCACAGAATTCAACGTCTGTAGAGTTCAACAAGCGTTGAGTTCATCGGCGCCCGCGGTCTCCGGCGGAGCGCCCGTGACCGGGAGGTTGGCATGTGGGCGATCGTCGTCAAGGAGTTCCGGCAGCTGCGGCGAGACCGGCGGACGGTCGCCATGCTCTTCCTCCTCCCGTTCCTCTTCCTCGTCGTCTTCGGCTACGCGGCGAGCTTCGACGTCAAGGAGATCCCCACCGTGGTCATGGGCGGCGCGGCGGAGCTGGTCGAGCCGCGGCTGCCGGAGCAGTTCGAGGTCGTCGCCGTGCGGCCGGGCGACGACCGCGCAGCCGCGGAGGAGGCCCTCCGCCGCGGCGAGGCTGTCGTCGCCTTCGTGACCCCCGCGGCCGCCGGCGAGCCGGCCACGGTGCTTATCGACGGGTCGGAGCTCTTCGCCGCCCAGGCGGCGCTGCGCCGCATCTCCGCGGCGCAGGCGATGGCCGGCGACCTGCAGAGTTCGTCCGGCGCCGGCTCGAGCGAGGACGGCGCCGCCTCGGGCGAGGACGATGCCGGCTCGGCCGCCGACGGCGTCGCGCCCCTCCCCGCCGCGGCGCAGGAGGCCCTCGCCGTCATCGGCGCGGCCGAGATCGACGTCCTCTACAACCCCGACCTGCGCACCGCGGTGATCATGGTGCCCGGGCTGTGCGGCATCATCCTCGTCTTCGTCGGCACCATCGCGACCGCCCTCGGCGTGGTGCGCGAGCGCCAGACCGGCACCATGGAGCAGCTCGCCGTCATGCCGTTCCGCCCGCGCGACGTCTTCATCGGCAAGATCGCCCCCTACCTCGCCATCGCCGCCATCGACATGGCGGTCATCGTCGCCGTCGGCATGCTCCTCTTCGACGTGCCCTTCCGCGGCTCGGTCGCGACCTTCACCCTCGGCTCGGCGCTGTTCCTCTTCGTCACCCTCGGCCTCGGAGTGCTGATCTCGACCGTCTCGCAGACGCAGGGCCAGGCGATCCAGCTGGCCATCATGACGATGGTCCCGCAATTCCTGCTCAGCGGCCTCTTCTTCCCCCTCTACGCGATGCCGTGGGGCGTCCGCTGGATCGGCTATCTGCTCCCGCTCACATGGTTCGTCAAGATCGCCCGCGGGGTGATGGTCCGCGGCGCGCCGATCGACTCCCTCTGGCTGCCGTTCCTCGTGCTCGCCGTCATGGCGGCCGGCGTGTTCACGTTGTCGACCCTGCGTTTCAGGCGCGACCTCGCGCCGGCCGGGCCGGCGAATCGCACGCGCGCCGCACGCGAGTCCGGCGACGCCGAGGGGTCCGACGCCGTCGACGATGGCGACGCACGGACCGCGGGGGCGGCGTCGTGACGCGCGCCTCGGCGACGAACGGGGACGCGCGCACCGGCGTCGCGGCGGCCGCAGCAACGACCGCCGCGACGCCCGCCTGGGGCGCCGACGACCTGACGGTGCGGTTCGGCAGCCGCACGGCACTCGACCACGTGAGCCTTCTGGCGGAGGCCGGAGCCGTCACCGACGTCGTCGGCGGTGA